>NZ_JBMKNR010000010.1:0-10301 GCF_049863385.1 Micromonospora sp. WMMD723 | reverse complement strand
CCTCAGCGTCCACGACGATCGTGCGTCGGGACGGGTCAGCGTCCCCCAGCGCCGCGGCGGCCAGCTTGTACAGGTTGACGGACGTCGAGTCGGACAGCACCACTTCGCCTGCACTGGCACCGAGCACAGCCGACGCCAACCGGTCACCGAGCGCGGCCGACCAGTCGATCCACTCATGCCACGACCCGATGAGCCCCTGCCCCCACCCTGCGCGAACTACCGCGTCCACGACCTCCGGGGTCTCGCGCGGAAGCCGCCCCAGCGAGTTACCGTCAAGGTAGATCGTGTCATCGTCGACGACGAACCGGGTCCGGAAGGCCGCGAGCTCATCGCGACCGTCCAACCGCTCGGCGTCGGCGCGGGAGATCTGCTCCACCTGTGTCATCGCGCTCCTCGTGCCCCACGGCCGTCGCCCATCAGAGCGAGGTCCGCATGGACCACAGTTCGGGAAAGAATCGGTGTTCACTGATACGGGTGAGCCAGGGCACCCCTTCGGTCCCACCCGTTCCGGACTTGCCACCGAGAATCCGCTGTACAACCGTTAGATGGGTGTAGCGCCACCGTGCGAAGGACTCGGCTACGTCCATGAGCGACTCGCCGAGCAAGTACAGATCATGGTGGCGGACCGGGTCCGCATAGACCTCACGCCAGGCCTGTTCAACGCTGCCGTGCGGCTCGTACGGTTCGTCTGCTGCGCGCGTGAAGACCTCGTCGACGATGGCCATCCCGCGTCGGCGCAGCACGCCGAGCACGGCGTCGTACAGACTCGGCTCCTGCAGCTGGCCCTGCACCGCAGCGGAGCTGTGCTTACCCCGGTGCGGCTTCACCATATGTGGGTTCTTGTTACCCAACAAGAATTCCAGGCGGCGATACGACGCCGATTGAAAACCGGAGGCTTCACCCAGGACGTCACGGAACTCCGCGAACTCCCCCGGGGTCATGGCGCTGAAGAAGTCCCACGACGACAGCGCGGCCTGTTGAACGCGGACAGCACGACGCAACGTCCATAAAGCCTCCGCCACACCGTCGCGCGACAATTGATCACGAGCCGCCGCAAACTCGATGTGAAGCAGTTTGAAGAGCAGCTCCATGACCTGGCTCATAATGATGAATCCCGGCTCGGCGGCCGCCCGCGTCTGGGGATGCTGCAGCGTGAGCAGGGCATCCATGTGGGCATACGCCGCGTACGCCGTGGAGGGAACGGTGTGGTCGTCGAGGTACGGGCACGACGGTGATGGGTCATCGTGCCGGCCATCTCGGTCCGCCGACAGGGTCATGCTGTGGGCTCCGACACCGCCGTCGGGTTTCCGGCCCTCGACGGATCAGGGTCATCGGATCGCTGATGCAGCGCGAGCGCCTTCCGGTAGTGGGCCGTCAGCACCGGGTCGATGTTCTTTGCCTGACGCCGGTGCCGGCCCCCGAAACGGCGGCGGTACTCGTCGAACCACTCGGCGCGTTCCGCCAGGAAGAAGATGTCGTGAATCGCCATGGCACGCACCGCCACCAGCGGAACGGGTGAGCGGCTGACGAGGAACGAGGGGTTGCGGGCAGCCGGTTCCGGGCACTCGGGGTGGAACTGGCCGATCATGAGACCACGCTCGACGCTTTCCGACTTGACCAGTGCGTGCGCCTCGTCGAATAGCGGGTAGGCCCCTCGCGGTAGGTCGGGCAGCACGACCAGCAACGAGCGGAGGGAAGGGTTGGTTGCCGACCAGTCGGCCTGCTCGAACTCGTCCAGGCTGCAGCGGATGACCTCCGCGAGCAGCGGGAGCCCCGCGGCGGGTCCCACGAGCCGCACCACTGTCTTGATCGCGTTGACCCGCCTCGCCGGCGCGACGAACGGACACACCGCGCCCGGTCTCCCGATCTGCTCGTGGGGCTGGGCGACGTAGAAGCTTAACCATTCGTCCACGATGTCGAGGGATTCCGTCAGGTCAAGAGTCAGTACATCGGTGGTCATGGTGTTTTCCTCCCTCCGAGTGTACCGCGACTGGCGATTATTCGTACGAGACAGGAATGTGCGGCATCGACCTATCGACCGTAACAGCGTATGGATGAGCCATCCCCGCGACAAGCCATCAGAAGTGGCCTAAGAAGCGGTTGGTGCGGTCGCCGACAATATCGGCTCGACCGGCACATCAGCACCACAATGTCGCCGCATTCGGGCGACTGTCCCGCCGGCGGGACAGTCGCCCGGAATAGCTAGGCGGCGGTGCAGCCTGCCGCCGCGTTGACATTCACGTCGCTCTCGACTCCGATCACGATAGCCGTCTGCCGAGCCTCCCTAGAATGCCGAGCGCAACACTCCGCGTGCGGTCGACGTCGTGGGCACCGGTCGATGATGCTCCTTAGGCTGCACCGGCTGCTCCGCAGGCCTGAGGGGAGCTCACCGCCCCTGCCTGGCGTTCCGTCTAGATCAGTGCGATGCACCCCTGGAGGGCATGTGCCGCAGCCCCGAAGTCCCTGGATCCGAACTCTCACACCGGCGTCGGCCACGCCCAATCAACTCATCTGCCTGCCCCACTCGGGAGGCACCGCTTCCTACTACACGCCGATGGCGCACCTGCTGGCCGACGACATCGAGACACTCGCGATCCAATATCCGGGACGCCAGGATCGATACGGTGAACGCGCCATGGACTCCGTCTACGAGCTCGCCGACCACGTCACCGAGGCGCTGCTCCCCCAGATGGGGCGTCCCACCTCATTGTTCGGGCACAGCATGGGCGCGGCAGTGGCCTTCGAGGTCGCTGTCCGTCTGGAGGCTCGTGGCCACCGTCTCGTGGCCTTGTTCGTCTCCGGACGCGCGGCACCCGACTCGCCACTCGACCGGAACTTTCACGCCGTCGATGACGACCAACTCGTGCAGGAGCTCGTGCGGCTGGGCGGGACAGACCCGGCCATCGTCGCGAACAGTGAGTTGATCGAGCTGATACTTCCGACGATCCGAGCCGACTACCGGGCCAGCGAGACGTATCGTCACCGGGGCGACGTCGTCCACTGTCCGCTGATCGCGCTGAGCGGCACGGCCGATCCCTACGTCCCGCCCGGCGCGGGCGCATCCTGGCACGGCTACACGGCCGGTCCTTTCCGGCTGTACGAGCTTCCGGGCGGTCACTTCTTCCTCGATGAGCATCGTGACCGCGTCCAGGAGATCATCCGCGAGCACGCTGGGCACCCGAGGCATCAGCATGGCGAGGCGGCTGCGCGAGCGCGCATTCCGTGACCCGGACAAAGCCGAGCCGCCCGGGACAGTGATGTCCCGGGCGGTTCTTTTGTGGGCCGATCCGGGGCCGCCGGGCAGCATCACCGAACGGCGGCACCCTGCCGGACCTCGGCATGGGCATGCCGGCTAGTACTCCAGCCGCATCTGATGAAGTCGGAGTCTTCGCTGGTAGTGGGCTGTTCTGGCGCGGTATTGGTGTCGGCGTCGCCATCGTGACCATCGATGGATGTGGTGGAAGGATCGGATGGTGGTGATCAGGTGTGCCAGGAGACGGCGGACCTCGCCGAGGGTAAGAGGGATGAGGCCGTCATCGGATTCGGTGCCCCCTTTTGGCCTGCGCGGCGGTGACGGTGAGGTAGGCGTGGGCGCACAGAACGAGCGTTATGTGCCGGTACCAGGCGTCGTACCGACGCACCCGGTAGTGATCCAGTCCGACCTCGTTCTTGGCCGTCTGGAAGCACTCTTCGATCGCCCACCGGGTCCCGGCGATGCGGATCAGGTCCTCGTAGAGCGTCTCGGTTGGGCCGAAGCACAGGTAGTAGGCCAGGTTCGTGGGGTCGGTGATGCTGCGGCGGATCAACAGCAAGTGGCCGTAGCTGTCGTCAGCGCCGGGCAGGGAGGCCACGGCCCAGTCGTAGAGTCGCGGCCCTTTGGCGCCGTCGCCGCAACTGCGGCGCTTCCATGCCAGGGCCGGCGCGGCAGAGGCGAGGACGTCTGGTCGGGAGTTACCCACCACGGTGGGGATTCGTTGGTTGCGGGGCACGGCCAGGACGTAGCCGAGGCGCTGCTGCTGCAGCCACGTCCGGAACTTCGAGTCCTGCCCGTATGCCTCGTCCGCGGTGACCCACTTCGCCGGCAGGCCGGCGACGATGGCGCGTTGCATCATCCGCAGACCCAGCGCAGGCTTCGTCGCGAACTCGACGTTCGCGGCGATGCCGGCCTCGACGCGGCGGACAGCGTCGTCGCACCAGCCGCGGGGAAGATACAACTCTCGGTCGATCAGCGTGCGCCCGGCCGGGCTGGCGTAGGCGAGGAACACTCCCAGCTGGCAATTCTCCGTCCGCCCAGCCGTGCCGGAGTACTGGCGCTGCACCCCGGCCGATTTGATCCCCTTCTTCAGGAAACCTGTCTCGTCGACGATCAATACTCCGTCGTCGTGGCCGAGGTGCTCGGTCACATAGGCGAACAGGTCGTCACGAACAGAGTCCGGGTCCCACGCGGACTTGTTGAGCAGCCGTTGCATCCGATTCGGCGTGGTATCACCGGCAGCCTCGGCGAGGGTCCAGCCGTTCTTGCTGGCCAGGGGCGACAGCAACCCGACCAGGTAGGCCAGCGCCTGCCGGCGTGGCTCTGCCCGCCCGAACCGGTGCGAGAACCGCGCCAGCAGATCATCCAGACCTGTCCGCCAACCCACGATCTCATCGATCAACACAAGCACGGGAGCCTGCCCGCTCTACGACTGACCACAACAGACAGAAAGTGCGCTCAGCCAGCCCACTCCGCGATCAGCATCGACATCCGCAACTACCCGCACGGCGCCGGGAAGGCGTCAATCACGGTGATGAACTGCGAAAACTCTAGATCAGGCAGGTGCGGCTGGAGTACTAGCGCTGCAACGGCAGTTGTCAGGGGTAGCCGCGTCGTGTCGGCTCCGCCTGAAAAGCCGGCGGTGACACCGATGTGCGAGGGGTGCCGGGATGACGCGCTGGCTGCCGGCCCGTGGTGGCCCCTGGACACGGTGGCCGTGATGACGCAACGCCCGTCCGTTCTGCGGGTCACCGACGAAGGCCGGCTACACGCCGACGGCGAGCCGACGGTCGCCTGGCCCGACGGTAGTGACCTGCCCGCGACGGCGTCGTCCCCCACCAAAATGATCATTCCCGAGGTCGGGTCGTTGCGAGGGCACGGCATACGTCCCAGGCGCTGGAGGGCGGGGCCGCGCAAGCAGCGGCCCCGCCCTCCAGCGGCAGTACTCCCGGGTCCGCCGACACCACGGGCAGTACCCGCTTGCGGCGCCCTCGCGTCGGCGCTCGTGAGGAACCGCGCCGATGGGGGTGAAATGTTAGGAGCTGCAGGTGTTCAGCATGGTCTGCAGGGCGGACTTCTCCGACGACTGCAGGGTCAACCCCCAGCTGGACTTCACCGTGATCCACATCTTGCTATAGGTGCACCGGTACGACGACAGCGGCGGCTGCCACGTCGACGGGTCCTGGTCGCCCTTGGACTGGTTGACGTTGTCGGTCACCGCGATCAACTGCGGGCGGGTCAGGTCGTTGGCGAAGCTCTGCCGCTGGCTGGTGGTCCACCCACTGGCACCCGAGCGCCACGCCTCGGCTAGGGGCACGACGTGGTCGATGTCGAGGTCGGAGGCCGCGGCCCAGGTCGCCCCGTCGTACGGGCTGTACCAGCTGCCCGAGGTCGCCGCGCAACTGCTGTCGGTGACCACGGACGTGCCGTCGCGCTTGAGGACCGTCTCGCGGGTGTTGCAGGTGCCGCTGATAGTGACCCAGTGCGGGAACAGATCGCGGGAGTACCCGCTCGTCGAGCCTTCGCTGGCGACGGTCAGGCCGTTGAGCTGCGATTGGGCGGTCGCTTTGGAAGGGATACCGGGAGGTGTCGCCACGGCGACCCCGGCGTCGATGGCGACCAGGACGGTGCTGGCGAGGACCACGGCCGCAGCGCGGCGCGCCAGTGCGGATGTGGTGAGTCGTCGGGTCAGGGACATGAGGGCCTCCTCAGGCAGCCGTCGTGGATGACGACCATCTCGCCCCATCATGTCCATCGATGGACTCCGCTGTGAAGAGCGGCGCAGGCCGCCGAGAACACTGACCCCGACCGCCCCCAACGGGTCGCTGCGGCGCCGAGCCGGCAGTCGCGCTCATCCGCGCCGGCTTGCTCACACGTGCCGAGATGGCGAGATGGCGACAATCCGGCCCACGCACCGTCCGGGAGTGCGACTCTCAGCGGTTGACACTACACTTGGACTTGCGGGAGCGACGGTGACCAACGACCTGATCGTCATGACGTGGAACGTGGAGAACCTGTTCCGATCCGACGACACCGACGCCGACGCCACCTACACCGCGAAGCTCACCTACCTCGCCGGGCTGATCGCCGGCACCGGCGCCGACATCGTCGCTCTGCAAGAGATCGGCACCCCTTCGAGCCACCCTCGGGGAGCACTGGCAGGCAGTGGTGTCCACTCACCCGGACAACCGTGGCGTCCGCGCCCCTGTCCTCGCCCGGCGTCCCCTCACCGAGGAAGCGCAGCTCGTCGCGCTGCCAGCGGGCGGCCTGCCAGCGGTCCCTGACGTCGACGGCGGCACCCTCACCCACCTCGGTCGTGGGACACTTTAGGTGCACATCGACTGCGGCGCAGCGGGACTACGGCTGCTGACTGCGCACCTCAAGAGTAAACTGCTCACCTACCCGGGCGGGCGACGCTACCCCCTCAACGAAGACGAACGTGCCCGCGGAGCCGGGTACGCCCTGCTGCGGCGCACCGCTGAGGCCGTCGCCCTACGCGTGCACCTCAACGAGGTCCTCGCCGCCGCGGTAAACGGGCAGCCAGGAGTGCCGACGGTTCTGTGCGGCGACCTCAATGACGGACCCGACGCCATCACCACCGTCCTGCTCGAAGGCACAGCGGACGGGGACGTCAACCGCCCAGACAAGGGCGACGCCGTCCGGCTGTACAACCTCGATCGGCACGCGCCTACTCCCGGATCTATCAGGGCCACGGGGAGCTCATCGACCACGTACTGGCGACCCGTGACCTCCAACTTCGGCTGATCACCATCGACTCCCTCGTCGACGACATCACCTCCATCGGCGCTTCCACCCGCAGCCGGGGACGACAAGCGCTTTATCCACAGGCACAGAGGGTAATCCTGAAGGTCAGCGGCCTGGTGAGCCGCTTTTGACCTCTGTCGTGGGCAGGGGCTTTGCGTAGTCGTCTGAGGGTGCTTCTGAACTGGGGTTTCGCAGGTTCGTCGGCCTGATTGGAGGGTGACGTAGGACGGGTGCGGCCCCGTCGGTGATCATGGAGTTGCTGAGACAACATGACACCGAGAAGGACCACACCCGCGCATGTCATCATCGCTGATCGACGTGATCCGTCACCATGCCCCCGCCCCGCCCGGCTCCTCGACTGCTGGCGGTGAGGCGTTTGGCCTGTTGGAGGCCCTGGCGAGGGTTCCCGATCCGCGTGACCCGCGTGGTGTCCGGTACCCCCTGGCCAGCGTGCTCGCGGTCGCGGTGTGCGCGGTGATGGCCGGGGCTTGCACGTTCGCCGCGATCGTCGACTGGGTCGACGATCGCGATGCGCCGGCGTGGGGCCGGCTCGGGTTCACCGGTCGGGTGCCGGTGCTGAGCACGGTGTGGCGGCTGCTGGTCCGCGTCGACGCCGAGACGTTGACGGCGGTCCTGGCCGACTGGCTGTGCTCGCGGGTGTCGGCGCCGCCGCCGGCGCGGCGGGTCATCGCCGTTGACGGCAAGGTGGTGCGGGGCGCGGTCCTGACCGAGGGACGGGTCCATCTGCTGTCGGCCTACGACACCTGCACCGGTGTGGTCCTGGCGCAGGTCCAGGTCGCGGCGAAGTCGAACGAAATTCCCGCGTTCGCCCCGCTGCTGGAACAGGTCACGGCACGGCTGGGCAGCCTGGCCGGGGTGGTGATCGTCGCGGACGCCCTGCATACCCAGGTCGCCCACGCCCGAGCTGTCGCCGCTGCCGGCGGGGACCTGTACGTGTCGGTCAAGGCCAACCAGCCGACCTTGTACGCCCAGCTCAAACGGCTGCCGTGGGCGCAGGTGCCGATCGGGGACCAGCACCGCGACACCGGACACGGCCGACGCGAGACCCGCACCGTCAAGGCGCTGACCCTGCAGACTCCCGGCGGCATCGGTTTTCCCCATGCTCAGCAGGCCGTCCGGATCACCCGCACCCGCACCGTGGCCGGCAAGCGAACCCGGGAGACGGTCTATCTGGTGGCGTCACTGCCCGCCGCCCACGCCCAGCCTGCCGACCTGCAGCAATGGGCCCGGCTGGAATGGCATATCGAGAACCGGCTGCACTGGGTCCGCGATGTGACCTTCGGCGAGGACGCCCACCGAGCCCGCACCGGCACCGGACCCGCCGTCGCAGCCGTCCTCCGCAACACTGCCATCGGATTCCACCGCGGCAACGGCGAAACCAACATCGCCCGAGCCACCCGACGCGCCAACCGCCGCCCACACGACCTCATCACCACCGTGACCAGCAGCTACTCGACTACGCAATGACCCTGCTGTCGTGGGTCGGCGTCCTGGCTCTGGCACACATTCTGTGATTGATCTGCTCGATGACGGCTTACTGCAGCTCGCACCACTCGCCCGCACGCGCAGCGTCGCCCGTCTGAACAAATTCCATGACCACCAGCCAGGCGAGTTCAAGGCTCAGTACAAACTCCGGCGCGAACTCGATTAGCTCGTCCATCACCAGCACCTCGGCAGCAGAAGGACCGGGGGAGTCCGCGACGAGGAGCGACGTCTCGTTTTCGTTTGCCATGAGGTGAATCACGCCGACACAACCCGTGAAGCCAAGTGTTAGTACGGGGAACTCGAGATCACCACGCACCTCCGCATACCCCCGACCTCGGGCGCGCAACTCCTCGAAGCGAGCAATGAGACTATCGACACCCACCCTCTCGATCGGCTCGAACCTCCCGGATATCGGTGATGTGGCAGTCCACGAGATAGTCATTCTGCTTCCCCACTTTAAAATCAGCGTGGCCGCGGCTTGGGATCGGCTCCGTTGCCGGTGAACGTCTTCCCGTTGAACCAGCGTCCTGACGGCGGCACCGATCCGAGCGGTGTCCGGACGTCAAGCACTGCACCTTCGGGTAGCAGCGTCGGAACCTGCGAGTTGCAATATCCACATACACCGTTCGGGTTGTCGATTAGAAGGGTACCCCTCGTGGCACCACGCTCCCGCATAATGAGCGCCGCCTGCCCTTCGACGTGCCCACTGGCTGAGTAGTTGCGCAAGGATGATGTCCCTGACACTAACGGGATCAGTTCGCCGTTCCCTAGGTCGAGGACCCCGGCAGTCTTTACCTCCTTACCAATCGAAGCAAGAAGTTCCTCTGCCGACCTCGCCCTGGTATTCGCAGTGGTTGTGCCCTTGGCCGTCGTCCCAGCAGCACCAGCGCCTGCGCTTCTGGCCGGAGGGCCTCCGCCGCCGTATCCGTAGAAGCTGACGATTCCATCGCCTACCGCGTTCGCGCAGATGACCGCGACAGCGAGGCACTCGGGAGCGGCCGCGATGAGGAGGAGGACCATGGCGCCTGCGACGCCCCAGTTGACTCCGGGTCTCTTGTTGTCCAGTCCTGCGCAGCCTTCACCGACGTTCTTGCACATGTCGCTGTAGACTGGGTGGTCCTTCTTGGCGTTGGAGATGTGTGTGCCGTAGAAGAACTCGGCGTAGTACTCGGGCGTCCAGTGCTCGCCCTTGGTGGTGTCGGGATACGGACGGCCGTTATCGGTTCGGCCCGTGTAGCGCGTCGAGGCCGAGGAGCCTCCGCTGTGGACGGTGTGGGTGCCACCGGGCGTGACCGTTTCGTAGGTGGTGCATCTGTCGTCGCCGCATTGCTTCAGCCCTGACGGGTCCGACAGGGTGGCCGGGCTGATCCTGCTGTAGGCGTACCCGTTCCACTGCTGCGGATCGGTGCCATCCATGATCGGGTCAACGCTGATGAACCGGCCGATGATGGGGTCGTATTCGCGGGCGCCGAGTCGAGTGAACCCGGTCGCGGCGTTGAGGGGTTTGTTGAGGAAGCCTCGGTTGTCGGGGGTGACGCTGGCGCTGCCGCGTGGCTCGCCGTAGGGCGTGTACTGGCGCCAGATGGGGGTTTGGGCGGTGTTGTTGAGATAGAGGGTGGGGGTGCCTTGGGTGTCGGTGAGAGCGAAGCTGTAGTTGGTGCTCGTGCCGGTGCGGATGGCGGGGGCACTCGGCCTGCTGCTCTGCGGCGGCTTCAGTTGCCTGATGCTCTGCGCGACTGCAGCAGCATGGGCCGCGTGGCCCATGAGGCGGAGGTGA
>NZ_JBMKNR010000009.1:0-11621 GCF_049863385.1 Micromonospora sp. WMMD723 | reverse complement strand
CCCGTCTGACCTGACCGATGCCGAGTGGGCGTTCGTCGAGCCGATGCTGCCGTCGCCGCAGTGGATGGGCAGACCGGAGAAGCATCCTCGTCGGGCGATCGTCGACGGCATCCTGTACGTGGTGCGTACCGGCTGCGCGTGGCGGTACCTGCCGGTGGACTTCCCGCCCTGGCAGACGGTGTACTCCCACTTCCAGCGGTGGAACCGGCGGGGTGTGACCGATCGGATCCTCACCGAACTGCGGGAGCAGGTCCGCCTGGCCCACGACCGACAGCCGCAGCCCACCGCCGGGATCATCGACTCCCAGAGCGTGCGCGCCGCGGACACCGTGCACTCCGACACCCGTGGCTACGACAGCGGGAAGAAGGTCAACGGCCGCAAACGGTTCATCGTGACCGACACCCTGGGCCTGCTGGTGACCGTCTGGGTCCTGGCCGCGTCGTGGCAGGACCGCGACGGCGCGAAGGGCGCCCTGCTCGCCACCTATATGGCGACGCCGATCCGGCACGTGTTCGCCGACTCAGGGTTCGCCGGGCGTCTGGTCGACTGGGCCCGCGACATCCTGCGCACCACCCTGGAGATCATCCGCAAACCCGCCGACCAGCAAGGATTCGTCGTACACCGCCGCCGCTGGGTGGTGGAGAGGACCCTGGCCTGGCTCACCGCCCACCGCCGCCTGGCCCGCGACTACGAAACCCGCCCCGCCACCTCCGAGGCCATGATCCGCTGGGCCGCGATCGCCGGCATGCTCGCCCGTCTTACCCGAGGCGGACCCGCCACCCGCCAACAACGCCGCACCCTCAACACACCCGACTGACAGACATGCGAAACGCTCTCTGAGTCGGTTCTTGATGAACGCCTGGAGGTGGTCAAGGCCGGTCACGGCGAGGTTGCCGATGCTGCGTTTGAGGTGGGACCACACCGCCTCGGTGGGGTTCAGGTCCGGGGCGTGGGCCGGTAGCCGGATCACGGTCAGCCAGTCCCGGGCGTCGATCATCTGTCGCATGGCGACGGAGACGCGGGTGTTCAGGTTGTCCCACACGCACACGATCGGCCCGTCGAGCTGCTGGTGAGCGCCATCCAGCAGGGCGATGTAGTCGCGCTCGCGAAAGTTGCGCCGCTCGTTCTTACGGCCCCGGTGCACGATCGTGCGGTAGATGAACCGCGACCGCCGTCCGGGCCGGTAACAGGTCAACCCGGCGATCGAGACGCGCCCGGATCCTTTTGCCGGTGACCGAGACGACCGGGGTGATGCCGCGTCGTCCCCAGGTCCGTGCCTTCGGTGGGCGCAGCGTCTGGCCGGCCTCGTCTTCGAAGACCAGCCACGCCTGCCGCTGCGCCGCTACCGCTTTCCCGCCGGCCACGCCTCCCGCCGCCAGGTGACGATCGCCGCTTCGTCCCGCTCGACTGCACGATGCTTGGGCATCTGCACCGACCAGCCGAGCCGGTACATGATGTTCGCGGTGCCGCGCAGGGTGTACCGGGTACGGAACATCCCCGCGATCAGGTCCGACACCCGCGCCAGGGTCCACCGCTGATCAACGCCGAAGCCGTGCGCCACCGGCCCCTGCTCCAAGGCGTCGGCCAGCCGCCGCACCGCCTCACGCTTCGCCCGCCCCGCGCGGACAACCCACCGCCATCGGGATAACTCATCCCATCGATCTACCCCGACCCAACGTCGTCACGCAGACCACATCGGACGAACCTGACCATTCAAGATCTGTGGCGCAGTCGACGAAGATCACGTCCCTTTATCACAACGCTCTCAGTCGACGTCCGTCTCGGTGCTTTGGGGATCGGTAGTGCTGCGGTGTCGTGCGTCATGCGCGTGCTGACGGAGGTGTTCAGGCACGGGCCTGCTGTGAGGTGCTGGGCGGGTGTCGTGGACGGCCTGGATACGGGCCGTGGTGGCAGATACTGCACCGGCAAGATGACTGCTGCGACTGACGGCACGCCGGGCTTGTTCAGCAGCGGCAGCAAGCCCGGCGTAGCGCGTCGGAAGAGCCCCGTCATACCAGAGCTTCCATACGGCGTGGTCAGCCTCGACGCTGGCTATCCATCGGCTGAGGTCCAGAATCTGACGATCGGTAGCGTTGAGCTCCCCTTGCAGGTGACCTACCTGGATCGCGACCGTCGTGGCGTAGGCACTCAGGCTCTGCTGGGCCGCCAGTCTTCGAGCACGCGGTGCGCCACGATGCCACCAGCGCGGCTGCAACCGCTGGACGTAGCTGCCGGCAGCGTGCTGGTTCTCTTCGACGGTGACGAGTTGCTGCGCGAGGTCGTAGCGGTGGCGTTGGGCATCGGTGAGTGCGCGGTGACTGGCCCGCAGTTCATCGCCGACATACGCCGGGGCTGCGCGGTCAGTGGCGTGCAGTGCCGTGACGAGACGGGCGAGTTCAGCGTCGGACGCGGTGGTGAGTCGCCCGGCGAGGGTGGCGGCACCGAGGACGAGCCGGGCGCGGTGCCAGGCGTTCCATCGGGTGATGTCGTTGCTCGGCGGTTCGGAGCCGATGGGATGCGCGCTGCTGAGTCGGTAGGTGTCGCGGTAGGCGGCGACGACACCCGCCCGGGTGAGCCATTGGCGTCGGCCGGCGTCGTCGGCGGGGACGTCGCCGAGGGCGAGACTCCAGGCGGGCCGGGTTTCGGCGGTGAGGTGGGCGAGCGCTTTGCTGCGGCGGTCGCAGATCGCGGCCACCTGGTGGAGCGCATCACCGACGTCACCGGTGAGACCGTCGGGAAGCCGTTCGGTGTGGGTACGCCACTGGTCGGCGCGCTCGGCGATGGTGGGGTCGGCGGTGGTGTGCCGCATGAGCTGGTCGAGCCGCCAGCACAGGACGGCGGCGATGTCGTCGGCGGTGTCCAGCTCGCGCACACGCAGAACACGGCGGAGCAGTTCGTGAGGCTCGTGGCCGGCGGTGGCGTAGGTGGTGAGCTTGCTGATGAGCGCCGGCAGCGCGAGGTCGCGGCTGAGCTGGTCGGCGAGCGCGGGGCCGTGGAGCTGCTCGACGGTGGCGAGGTACGCGGGTAGACGGGCACGTGCGAGCAGGTCGTCGAAGACCGGGGTCCAGCTGTACAGCGCGTCGATGTCAGCCCAGAGTTGTTGTTCGGTCTCGGTGGCGGAGCGGTCTGGAATCACCCGGCGCATGATGTCGGCGAGCACGGCGACGCGGGCGGTCGGCGGGGCGGACGGTGTTCCCTCGCGCGGTTCATCGTCGGTGACGACATACGCCTCGTTGAGCGTGCGGGCGCGGGTGAGCATGACGTAGACCCGGGCCAGTGAGGTGTTGTCGTCGATGAGCGCGCGGGCGGTATCCACGGTCTGCCCTTGCGCCGAGTCGGCGGTCTGGGCGTAGGCAAGGTGGGTGTATCGGATGGTGTACGCGGCGGGTAGTACGGCGGCGGTTCCGGTCAGGACATTGGTGACGTGGAGTTGCCCGTCGTCGGTGATGGTGTCGATGCGCCACTGATCCCGGTTGGTGACGTAGTCGGGGCCGGCGGCGATCCGTCGGTCGTTGCGTCGGGTGACGATGATGTCCCCGACGCTGGCGGCGACTCCGTCGCGGAGGCGGACCGTCGGGCCGGGTTGGACGCGACCGGCGGCGATGAGCAGCGCCCGGGCGCGCTCCGCGACGGCGACAGCCTCGTCGTTGGTGTCAACGAGGATCATGCTGTGGTATCCGGAGGTGACGTCGGCGAGCCAGCGAGGGAGTATCTGGGCGATGAGGTCATCGCGGTGTCCGCCGATCAGACGTCCGCGCTCGTCGTATTCGGCGAGGACGGTGGGGTCGCCGCGGCGTAGCCGCAGGGATGCCGGGCCTTCCCAGGGGTGGGTGAACCGGTGCACATGGGTGAGAGAGCGGGTGACTCCGAGGGTGGCCAGGTAGCGCAGGAGCCCGCCGGGGCCGACGGCCGAGGTCTGTTGGGGGTCGCCGACGAGGATGAGCTTTCCGCGCACCTGGTCGAGTTGGACCGTGAGGCGGGCCAGGTCGTGGCTGGAGACCTGCGACGCCTCGTCGATGATGACCCACTGTCCGGGGGCGAACCGCCAGTCGCGGGTCACCGATCCGGGTGGTGGCCGACGCTGGGCGTGGAACCACCGGGCGATGTTTTCCGTACGCAGGGTGGTGCCGTCGGGTTGGCGGGTGGCGTCGGCGAGGAGGTTCGCGGCGGACTGGCTGGTGGTGAGGCCGAGCACGGGTACGTCGGCGCCGGCTGCAGCGGCGACGACGGCCCGTTGCAGATGTGTCTTTCCGGCTCCGGCGGGGCCGATGACGCCGGTGACGCGGCGGTCGTCTCCGATGAGGAAGCGCAGGATCTCTGCCTTCTCGTCGGTCAATTCGGCCTGGTCGATGACGGCGTCGATGACCCTGGCCGGTACGGGGCGTGCACCTCGTTGCCGGGCGTAGGTGATGACCTGTTGCTCGGCGGCGAGGACGCTGCGGGTGGTGAGGTGAAGGTCCCGGTGTCGGGTGTATTCGCTGTGCCGGTCACTGCCGCGTTGCAGGGCCGGTCCCCACTGCACGAGTGCCGGCGGGGTGAGGACCCGCAGGCCGGCGCTCTGCTCGGTGATGGCGGCGACGGCGAGGCGTTGGACCCGTCGCCAGTCGTCGGCGGGCGACTCGCCGGTCGTGATGTCGAGGACCCTGCCGATGGCCAGTTCGAGGTGGTCGAGGGTGAAGACGGCACGCTCTCGGCTGAGGGTGTGCACGGCGCGGGCGACGGCCATTCGGTCGTCGGCGCGGACGGCGGCGGCGAGGACTCGCGCGCGGTGAGCGGGCGGTACGCCCAGCCTTACGACGGCGTCGTGCAGCATCGCCTCATCGACTGCGTCCGGGGCATCCGCGGTACGTCGGGCCAGTTGGAGGACGCGAGTAGCGGTCACGGCGGTCGTGTCGCGGGCCCGGCCGGCGAGGAGTCGGCGGACTTGGCCGGTGGTGTCCAGGCCGTGCCTGCGGTCTTCAGCGCGCCACCGGCGTACGGCGTCGTCGGTCGACTCTGCGCCCCTGTGCGGTCGGCGGGTACGCAGGGTGGCATCCTGCGCCCGGGTCCGCCAGTGGCGTGAGGACATCCGGTGTTGCGGGTTCGCCTGCCGGCGGATCGCCTGGGTGATGGCGGTGCGGCGCTTGGCGTAGTGGCGGATGGACTCGTCGCTGATGCCGACGATCTCCCGGATGCCGGAGTCGGGGCGGGCTGCGAACGTGATCCCGCGTCGTCGGTGTAGCTCGACTTCGATCGCGCGTTCGTAGGCGACACGGGCGCCGATCGCTGCCCGGTAGAAGGCGCGGCCGTCGAGCGCGAGCCATTGGGTCGTCCCGTCGTGGGAGTGGGCGAGAATCTTGGCGCTGACCACGATGTGCGCGTGTAGTTGTGGGTCGCGTTCACGGCTGAGTCGGTGGTCGAAGACCATGGCGGCCAGGCCGGCGGTGTCGAGCTGGCGTACGCCACCAGCCCCGGCGCGGGCGTAGGCACCGTGTCGTTGCAGGTGGTCGAGCACCATGCGGACGCCGGCGTGGTGCGCCGCCATGACGTCCCGTTTGACTTCGGCGTCGCCGAATGCCCAGAGCAGCGACACGCTGTTGACCGGTGACACGGTGACGTCGAAGGCGGACACCGCCCTGCGTTCCGGTGCGGTCATGGCGTCGTGCCAGACCTTGTCGCGTTGTTCGATCGTCGCGTCGTTCGGGAGAGCCAGGAGCGCGCGCTGGGCGGCGGCAGCCCGGGTCGCATCGGTCTGCGGTGCGTAGGTGCGCCACCGCTGCCCCAGTTGGTTGCCGGATCGAGGGTGACGGCCCTGACCGACGAGGAACCGCATCTGTTCTTCGGCAACCGGGCCGCTCATGCCCAGCACGGCGGCACCGTCACCGGCCCACCAGCCGGGGCTCTCGCCTCGGGCGGTCGGGTCCACGTAGTAGGGGGTCGGACCGTTGTCGGTGGGGGCGCGCATGTCATGCCGGCCGGCCGCGACCTGCTCCATCACGTACCGGTATCCGCTGCCGGGCGAGATCCTCGTGATGGACAACATGCTGAAACCGTAGAAGATCAACTTCATTGCTGGGGGGAAGAATGCAAGAGGGTGTATCGCCTTGAGAATTGCAAAGTGCGGTTGTTCGGTTGTTGTCGCAGGTGGCAGGCGGTGCGGATTGTCCGAGTGGGAATCGAGGGTGGCTCCTGGGATTGCGGCTGCATTCGAACGAATTGGCAGATTCCTGTGGTGGAGGCTGTGTCGTTGACGATGGGTGGTCGTTACGGTCGTCGTATGGCGAGTAGAACGGGGAATGACGCGGTTCGTGCTCTTCGGGCGCGGCAGGAGGTGGAGCGGCGCGCGGTGCGGGCGGCCGAGCAGGCAGGGGCGGCGTTGGCGGACGTGGTGGAGCGGCGTCGTGAGGTGCTGGCGAGGCTCGACGGGGAGGTGCAGGAGGCGAGGGCAGCGCATGAGCTGTCGGTGGTGGTGTTGGCGACGGTGCTCCGTGACGACGGGTTGGCTGCTGAGTTGGCGGGTGTCGACGTGAGCAGGGTGCGGGCGCTGCGGCGTGGTTTTGACGGGAAGGTGGTGCGGGAGCGGATCGCGCAGACGGGGGCGGTGGTGTCGCGACGTCGGGGCCGCGCTCCGGCGGAGGACGCTGCACCACGCGTGGGTCCGGTGTCAGGTGGGGAGTCCTCCGCCGGTGCGGCGGTTGGTGGTTGACCGGTGTTCGGTCAGGTCATGTCGAGTCCGCATTCGGTGCACACCAGGACGGTGTGGTGGGCGAGCCAGCGGCTGGCCGTTTCGTGGGCGGTGCACTGCTCGGGGATTACGGCGGGCCAGGGTCCTTCGATGACCTGCCTTCCGGGGTAGACCCATAGCCGTTGGCGCGTCCCGTGGTAGGCGACGGGTGCGCCGGGGACGGGGCTGACGACGGGAAGGGTGTGCCGGTATCGCAGGTCGGTTCCGTCGATGTGGGTGGCGACGACCGGCGGGAACTCGCGGTGGACGGTGGTCCGGTACTTGTCGAAGTTGGTGAACCGGGGCGAGCACATTTCTGCGCGGTCGATGAGCGCGAGGGCTTCGAAGGGGAGTTCCTGGCGGTGGTGGTGGCGGGCCGCGTCGAGGTGTGCGGCGGCGCGGGCGTCGCGTTCGGCTTGGCGCTTGTCGCGTTGTTGGGCGGTGGTGCGGGGTGTGGTCAGGGTGTCGGGGTGGTCTTGGAGGTGTGCCGCGACGGCCTGCCAAATGGCCTTTCGGCCGTGGCGCGCGGTGAGGTCTTCCAGGTGTCCGTCGCTGAGGTAGCGGACGGTGTCGTTGATGGTGAGCCTCAGTGGCCCGGAGTGGTACGTGGCTGCCCAGTCCTGGCAGACGTGGACGATGATGACGCGTTCGGCGGGGCGGAGAGCGCTCACGGCGATGTCCTTTGCGTGTGAGGGAGAGCGGGAGCGGCGGTGTCCGGCGCGGTGGCGCTGATCCGCGTTGCCCGGCCACAGCACGCGGCCGGGCAACGTCGGGTCGGGGGCTTATCGGAAGCGCCGCCGGTCGTTGTCGGTGCGCGTGCTGAGGTCGGTCAGGTCTGGGTGGTATTCGCGGACGCCTCCGCCTGCCTGCTTGGCCGCGTACATGGCGGCGTCTGCCTGTGCCAGGAGTTCGGTTGGGGTCCGGTGGCCGGGGCCGGCGGCGGCGAGGCCGATGCTGGCGTGGCAGTGGAATGGCTGCCAGCGCAGTGTGATCGTTGCGTTGGCGAGCGCGTTGGCGGCGGCTTGGGCGCAGGAGCGGGCGGTGTCGGCGTCACCGTCGACGATGATGAGGAACTCGTCTCCGCTCATCCGTCCGACGATGGTTCGGGGTGGTGCGGCTCGGACGAGTGCGACGGCGACGTGGCGGAGGACGAAGTCTCCGGCGGCATGGCCGTATTCGTCGTTGACGTCCTTGAAACGGTCGAGGTCGAGTAGGAGCACGGCGACCCGGTGGGCGGGGTTGCTGAGCACGTGGTCGAGGTGGGCGAGCATGGCGCGGCGGTTGGGGAGGCCGGTCAGTTCGTCGTGGCGGGCCTCGTGGCGGGCGGCGGCCAGGTGGCCGCGTAGCCGCAGGCTGTACGCGATGAGCAGGAGGCAACAGCAACTCGTACTGAACAGGAGTGCGAGAGTGGCCGATCTCGGCATGGACTACTCCCTTGGCTGGGGTGTGTGGTGTTGGTGCGGGGTTCGCCGTCCCGCAAAAAATGTTGTTTCTATACAGCAACCTTGGTTGGTCGCTGGGCTGGTGCGTGTCGTCGACCAGGTGTTCACCGCGCGGGTGCCCGCTGCCGGGCCGGTGTGGTCGTCCAGCCACTCTGGGCGACCTTCGTTGGCGACGCGGCGTCCTCGAGGTGGAGGTTGGTCACCTGCGGGGCCCGGCGGTCGCAGTTGGTTCACCGCCGGGCTCCGCAGGTGGTGGTTCAGGTGGTCGGCTCTGTTATGGGCCGGACGCGGAGGACGTCGCCGGGCGCGATCCGTGCGGCCGGCTGTTGCGTGCGTAGGTCGACGATTGGGCGGTACGCCTTCGCCCAGAGCAGGTGCCACGGGTGTGCCGGGTGCCCGGCGCGGGCGCTGTCCGGGTCGCCGGAGGCGGTGGGGTTGCCTGCCTGGTCATCGCGGTATCTGGGCATCCTGCCGGCGAGCATCGGGCAGGCGGTGGCGCTGTAGGTGGCGCACTCGGCGTGCATCGGCGGTTCGGGGGCGATGAGACGGGCGATGTCGACGTCGCGCATGGCGAACACAAACGGTGAGTGGGTCGGCCGGCCGCAGATCTGGCAGCGTTGGTTGTGCAGGCATGCCATGAGGCGGTGCCCGTCGATTGCACCGAACCGGTAGCGGCCGTCCGGCATCTGGACGGTGATCCACGGTACGACGAGTCCGCCGATCGTGGGCCGGTGTAGCAGGGCGAGCGGTTGCCGGCTGTCGGTGCTCTCGTGTCGGCTCGGTTCTGGACGTTCGGGCAGGTTGCCGGTGTGTTGCTGCGTCGGGCAGTGCGACGGCGGGGCAGTTCTGGTGTCTTCCGGGGTGGTGAAGAAGACGTGGTGGTTCGAGTGTCCCAGGCCCTCCCGGTCGCGATCCGCCTGCAACGTGGCGTGCAGGTCGTCGGGGATGTGGGCGTACGGGCGGACGGCTTCGATGATCACGGCCGGGTCGGTGACCTGTTCGGCTGCTCCGAGGTGCAGGGGCGTTGCGCCTTCGGCGGTCTCGTCGTCGATGTCGGGGTCCGTGACGACGGCGAAGTACGTGCGCAGCGGCCGGTCCCAGCCGACGGCCACTTCGTGGCGCGCGAACTGCGGTAGGGGTGTGAGGTCGTGCCTGCTCATGAACCCTCTTTCCTCGGGTTTGTGTGGCGTCCGGAGGGGGTTCGCCGTCCCCTCCTGAACAACTATTATTATACATCATTACGGGTTTGCTCGCCTCTGCCGGCGGGCTTTTTCAGACGGTCATGATGTGCGGGCCCGCCGGCTGCGCCTCGGACGGTGCGGGGGTCGGCAGCTGATGCGCCCCCCACTTCTTTCGGCGGTGGGGGCGAGCTTGCTCGACCGTGGCGCGCGCAGTGGAGGTCAAGTTCGGGCGCGGGGTTTCGAGGAAAGATCATGCGGGGTGTGCATGATGTTTCCGAGCCGCGCCCGGACTTGACCGGAGCGAGCACGCCGCTAGCCTGTCCCGGCCCCACCGTTGGAAGGAGGGGTTTCGAACAGTGCGGCCGCAGGCCGCTTCCGGTTATGCGGCCCGCCAGGGCCGTGGCGGTGAGGCCGGATGGCTGTGGCGCGTACCGGCGGATGGGCTTGTGACGGCGGTGTGCTCAGGCGCCGCGCTCGTCGAGCATGGTCCACAGGGTTTTCCGCCGCCAGCGGAGCCGGCGGCGTCCACTCGGCCCGGTGCTCTGCTCGTCGGCGCGGTCCAAGGCCTGCGGTGGGAGGGCGTTGGGGTGGCTGTAGCCGAGCACCCGGGCGGCTTCGGCTCGTCCGACGAGTTCGTCCGGGTCGCCGGAGCGATCGGGGTGCCCGGCGGGGGTGCCGGCCGGACGGCCCGCAGTCGCTCTGGTGCCTCCTCTACCGATGCGGCTCTCGGCGATGGTCCAGACGGTGCTGCGCTTCCAGCGCCTGCGAATGCGCCCGCCGGGGGTCAGCGAAACGTCGTCGGCGCATTCCTTCAGCCGTAGCCACACCGGGTTGTTGCCGTGCAGGGCGCTGCGTTCCCGGTAGCCGAGGATCTGAGCTGCCGTGGCGGCGTCCACCAGCTCGTCGGGGTCGCCGGAGCGGTCGATGCTGGCCTGGGCGCTTCGGGTGACCTGCTCCGCCGGAGGCCGGTACCGGGTGATGTCGCTGCGGTGCCACGAGTGGCCGTCGTCCGCGCGGGACGGGAAGCCGGTGGTGGAGCGATCGTGGTACAGCCGGTCGAGGCGGCTGACGGAGATGCCGAGGATCGCTGCTGCTTCGGCCCGGTTGACGAGATCGGGGTCGGGGGAGCGGGTGGGCATGAGGTGATGATGCCGTACGCGCCGCGTGGTGGACCGGATGGCCGGGTGCCGGGTGGGTTGGCGGGTCACGTTGAGCAAGCGTGTGCAGACGCTGTCGTACGATGGCGGGCACGTGTCCGGCGGTGATGGCTCTTGGGGCCTGTGTGGCGTCGGACGCCAGGCGGCCGGGGGGAGTTCGCCAAACTAACCCCCCGGTCGCCGCCTGGATCGTCGCTGTGTGACTTCACCTGCCCTACCCGCCGGACCTCGTGGGATGCCGCGCGTTCGGTAGGCAGCGGCGAGCGGCGCGAGCCAGGACCCCGTACTGGGTGTCGCCGCTGGCGATCACCGTGCCGGCGGGCAGTCGGCGGGCGACGTATTCCTGGCGTTGGGTGTCCCAACCGCCGAGGCAGATCGGCGAGGGTTCGCCGACCAGTTCCCATCGTTCGCCGCTGGCGGTGGTGGCCCGGGTGTAGTGCTCCCGGGTGAGGCTCCATTGGCTTCCGTGGGCATCGAGCCGGAGGCCGTGCGGGTTGTTGTCTCGGAAGAGCCGCCATCGGCCGTCGCGATCGAGTATCCGCGCGAGGTCGTCATCCGAGTCGAGCGGACATGGGGTTGTCGGTGTGGGTCCGGTGTTCGGGCGGGTCGGCATGTGAACTCCCGTGTGGTTTGCTGCCGCCGGGGGTTCGCCATCCCCGATGCTACAATTACTATACACCATTATACTGGGTGCGGGCGGAACGTGCATGGTCTGGTGGGCGCGGAGTTGGCAGGGCGGGCCGGCCGCGGGGAGTGCCGTGGCACCAGGCCGGCCGGCCCGGCCGGTGACCGCGGGAGCAACGGTCCGGAGCGCGACGAACCGAGGACAGCAGTGTTCTCCGGGTTGAGTGCGGTGCCCGGAGCGCAAGTCCAGGCCGGCGTGCGGGTGGGCCACCAGGAGTAGACCCGGATGGCTGTGGTGTCGCTACCGGCTGCGTTCTTGCGGCCCCCACCACGGTAGGAGTGGCGGTAGGTCCGTCAATGGTCGGGACGGCGGTTGCGGCGGTGACGATTCGCTGTCGTCGGCGTCCCAACGCCGCCCGTACTGATCGGGAAGGTCACCCCAGCCGAAGTACGGCATCGGTTCGGCGGGCAGGACGCCGAACGTCTCCAGCGGGTCGATGCGGGACTCGGCGAC
>NZ_JBMKNR010000008.1:0-12607 GCF_049863385.1 Micromonospora sp. WMMD723 | reverse complement strand
AATCGGATTGACCGGACGCAACGCCTGGCGGCTGGCCATGCGGCTTTGGTTGTCGGCGCGTACTTTGGTGCCCTGCCCGCAGTAGACATCACCGGCAGCGAGCTGGTGGTGCTGGCCGTCGGCAACCGGCCAGATGGGGAGCGTCTGGGCGACTTGGCGAGGGCCCTCCTTCAATCGGGCGTGCCCGCGCCCGCACCCCATCAGCCACACGAAGCACTCGTCGACGAGATCGAGGCCTTCTACCGACGTCTTTCCGATTCGGTGCGGCGCTTCCTCTCCGGCCTCTCGGCCTGGGAGAAGCTTGACTCGGCTGAGCGTGAGCGCATCATCAACGCCTTGGACGGCAGCGTCGTGGACAAGGCGATGGCTGAGTACCAGGCCAGCTTCCGTCGTATGGCTGGCGATGTCCCGGAGTTCGCCTTCTGGGTCAACCTCTTGGATCATCAAGCCACACGTCAGCGCATGGACGAGCTTGCGGTCGGGGTAGCGGCCTTGCGGCAAGCGTTGGCGTCGATCGCCCCGCAGCGTGTCGCCGTTGAAAGGCGTACCGCGCTTTCTCGCGCCTATACTGCGTCGCTGCTCGATCCTGTACTTGATGCCGAGAGCGGCGACTCGGGTCCGCGCATCCCCGATATCGCCTCCTCCTACATCAACCCCTCGTTTCGTGTGGCTGCCGTGACTCCGCAGGATCCCCTCGCTAGCGAGGGGTGGTGGGAGCAGGTGCCCACGCACGACGATCTCATGCGTTTCATGGTCGGTCACCTGACGTCGGCACCGGCGACTGCCGCACCACTGCTGCTGCTCGGCCAACCTGGATCGGGAAAATCACTACTTACACGGATGCTGGCCGCAACGCTGCCGCCTGAGGACTTCGTTGTGGTTCGTGTTCCGCTGCGCGATGTCCCCGCCGACGCGACCCTGCAGGAGCAGATCGAGCAGGCGATCTTCGACGCGACCGGCGAGCGTGCGACGTGGCCAGAGGTGGTGAGCGCGGTCGCGGGTGCGCTTCCCGTGGTACTTCTCGACGGCTTCGACGAACTTCTCCAAGCTACCGGCGTGAGCCAGTGGGACTATCTGCAGAACGTCGCACGGTTCCAACGCCGCGAGGCCGCCGAGGGGCGGGCAGTTGCAGTCGTCGTCACCACCCGTACTGCCGTTGCCGACCGAGCGCGTCCGGCAAAGGACACAGTCGCCCTGCGACTGGAGCCATTCGCCGAGGGGCAGATCGCGCGATGGCTCTCTATATGGAACGCAGAAAACAAGGACTATTTCGAGGAATCTGGCCTACGGCCGCTGTCCCTCGCGGCGGTAGCACCTCATCGCGACCTTGCCTCACAACCGCTGCTGCTACTGATGCTGGCGATCTACGATGCCCACGACAACGCGCTGGCCGCCGACGGCGATGCGGCGCTCAACCCAGCCGACCTCTACGAGCGACTACTGAGCCGCTTCGCGTGGCGCGAGGTCACGAAGGCAGCCGCCGACGTCCCCGAGAGCCACCTGAACGTCATAGTTGAGGAAGAACTGCTGCGATTGTCGATGGTCGCTTTCGCTGGCTTCAACCGCGGACGACAGTGGGTCACTGAGGCAGATCTCGACGCTGATCTTCCTGTTCTGCTCCGAGCCGGAGCTGTTGCGCCGGCCACGAACGTACGGCGGACGCTCACGGTCGGCGAGACTGTCCTGGGTCGGTTCTTCTTCATCCACGAGGCTCGCGCGCGGCGCGACGGTCAGGCGTTGCAGACGTACGAGTTCCTGCATGCAACCTTCGGCGAGTATCTGGGTGCCCGAGCCCTGGAGCGAGAGTTGGCTGACCTTGTCGATTACGAAATACTGCAGAGCCGCCGAAGCCGCAACGCACCGGTCAACGACGACTTCCTACATGCCCTGCTGTCCTTCTCCGCGATCAGCCAGCGTCAGACCACCTTGGACTTTCTCACCGACCGGCTTGCCAGATGGGAGGAGCAACGACGGAACATCGTCCGGATGATCCTGCTGGACCTTTTCCGATACGCGCTGGAACCTCGCGAACGCGGCCGATTCGCCGACTACGTACCGGCGCTGCTGTCCGTGCCAGCCCGTCACGCTGTCTATTCGGCCAACCTGGTGCTGCTGCTGGTCGCAGTGGGCGCTCCCTTCACCACCGATGACCTGTTCCCCAACGACGATGACCGGATCGACGCGTGGCGTCGTCTCACGCTGCTCTGGAGGTCGCAACTCCGGCCAGACGCGTGGAGCCGACTTGTCGGCACTCTCGGGGTACAGCGGGACTGGGCCGATGGACACCGGATCCTGGTGTTGTCCAGAGACCGATCATGGCCCCGCACGGACGCCCCGACCCCGAACCTCTACTGGACCGGAGAGGTGCCTTCCGTCACCACCGAGGATCAGGAGTTCGTGCGCGGGTCGTTCTCATGGATCCAGGCAAACGATCGACTCCGGCAGTGGCAAACGAACTTCCATTGCGACCCACTGGACGACCTAGCCCATCACGCGCTGGAGCCGATCACGACGACGATCGACGACGCCGTCACGATGGTCCATGGCTTCTGGGGTGAACGCGCCATCTCGGCAGCGCAATCATTGATCACGCTCTGGCTCCATGCGTCGGCTGGCTCCAATCAAACCGAGCTGCTTGACGCCTTCCAGGTCGCCGTCGAAATCGCACGACGGGGCTTCCCACCAACCGGCGTCGAGGCACGGCGTACGTACCGCGTAATCCTGCTCCGCACCCTTCGCGACCAGCGCGACCGGCTTGGCCCCACGCATACCGCCGCAATCCTGCAGCAACTCGCGACTGAGGATGGGACCGACGAGCCCGACGACCTAGCCTCGTTGATGGACGGCATCCTCGGCTCGGACTAACTCCGATCGAGGGAGCGCAGTTCTGCCATTGTCCCAGCAGTCACAGGCAAGGTTCACCGGTGCATGACGACCACGACCGGCGCGTGCCCGGGGGTCCGGGCGGCGCATGAGGGGGCACCCTGCTTCGCGTCGGTACGACGAACTGCCGCCGCGATGGCGGGGCTTCGCGCAACAGGCCACACGGGATGGTTCGAGCCGTCGATGGTGTCCGTTGAGAACCGACGGCGCTGGCTGGTCGGAAAAGCTACCGCCCTGGAGGTCGCTCACCGCGTACCGGCTGATCTCCGCCGGTGCGATCGGCGGTCGGACGCTGCGGTCGGACGGGTGGCGGTGGCCGTTGGGTTGGTCACGCTGTCTGGTATCCAACATTCGATGAGGTTGATGGAAGGGGGTTCGGAAGCCTGCAGGGACGGTGTCTGCGGAGACCGGGCAGGCGGATGCCAATGATGCTCGGCTGAGGGGAGGTCCAGCGGTGGTGGAGAGCCCCAGACCGGTTCGGTCGACATCACGTGTGCGATGGCGCACAGCCCAGGTGGGACGCATGGCTCGGCGTGCAGTGGCCGGGCTGCTTGTCGTGCCCTCCGTCGTGCTCTTCCTGCCGGGACTGACGGTGGAGGCGGGGGCGGCGGCCGGTTCGGCGCGGGTGACGGTGGCGGTGGAGTTGTCGGCCGCGCCAGTCGTGGAGGGCGCTCCGTTGACCGCGACGGTGACGGTGGCTGGCGGTGATCCAGCTGCCGTGCCCTCGGGCACCGTTCGATTCACTGTCGATGGTGCGACCTACGGGACACCTGTCGAGTTGATCGGTGGCAAGGGCACGGCCAGCGTGTCTGGTTTGACGGTCGGCACTCATGCGGTCGGCGCGGCGTACTCGGGGGACAACGCCTTCGCTGCCGCTGACGCAGGTCCGGGAGCGACGGAGGTAGTGGTGCCAGCGGGCGCGACCCGGTTCGTGGGGCTGCCGCCGGCCCGGATCCTGGATACCCGCCCCGGCCAGATGATCGGGTACACGGGCGGCAAGCCTGCCGCCAAGGCCACGGTCACCCTCCAGGTCGGTGGGCGCGGGAGCGTGCCGGCGGATGGTGCGAGCGCGGTGGCCCTGAACGTGACGGCGGTCGACCCTGTCGCGGGTGGCTTCGTGACCGTGTGGCCGACGGGTCAGCCACGGCCGGTGGCGTCCCACCTGAATATCGAGACCGCCGGGCAGGTCATCCCGAATCTCGTCGTCGTCCCGCTGTCCGACAGCGGCCAGGTCAGTCTGTACACGCTGTCGAGCCTGCATCTCGTCGCGGACGTGGCGGGGTACTTCACCGGGGCGTTGACGGCTACGGCGGGCCGGTTCGTCCCGCTGAGCCCGGCCAGGCTGCTCGACACACGCAGTCGGATCGGCTACCCGGGAGTGAAGCCCACTGCCGGGACCACCGTGACGTTGAAGGTGGCGGATCGGGGCGGCGTCCCTGCCGTGGGTGCCGCGGGGGTCGTGCTGAACGTGACGGCGACGAACTCGGCACCGGGGTTCGTGACGGTCTGGCCCGGCGACGGGCCCCGCCCGGCCGCCTCGAACCTGAACATCTCCCGGGCGGACGGGACGATCTCGAACGCGGTGTGGGTGCCGCTGGCGGCCGACGGCACGGTGAAGCTGTACGTGGCGCAGTCCTCCCACCTCATCGCCGACGTGGCCGGTTGGTTCACCGGATCGGCGGCGGCGGACGGCACCGCGGGGCTGTTCGTGCCGACCCGACCGACCCGGGTGCTCGAGACGCGTCCCGGCCAGCAGATCGGCTACTCCGGGGGTAAACCGGCGGCCGGCGCCACCCTCGCCGTGCGCATCGCCGGCCGCGAGCCGGTGCCGTCCACCGGCGCCGCCGCCGTCGTCGCGAACGTGACCGCCACCGAGACCGCGAGCAGCGGCTACGTCACCGCCTACCCCGCCGACGCCGATCGACCGGTGGCGTCGAGCCTGAACCTCGAACAGGCCGGACAGACCCGTCCCAACCTGGTCACCACCCGACTCGGCGGCGGATCGTTCCACCTCTACACCACCGCCGCGACGCACCTGCTGGTCGACGTCGCGGGATACTTCACGCCGGAGCTGAACCCGGCTGCGCCGGTCACCCGACGCGAGACCTACCAACCGGCGAGCGGCACCACGGTCCTGGAACCGGCGAGCGTGTCCGCGGTAAGCGGCGACACGGCGAACGGCTACACCCTGACCCTCATCCCGGGCACGCCCCGGCCTGCCCCAGGTGCCGGCGTGGTTCTCAAGGGCGGGGGTGAGGTGTCCCCGCAGGGCCTGGCCGGGATCGTCGGCACGGTCACGTCCGAGGCGAACGGCACCACGACCGTCACGGTGACGCCGGCACCACTGGACCGGCTGTTCGACAACCTGACCATCGGCTACGACGGCCCCGTCGACCTGATCCCGCAGGACGTCAACCCGCCCGCCGGACGACCGGGCACCGGGGCGGGCCCGCGCAGACAGTCCGGGGTCGTCACCGGGTCCACCAGCATCGACCATTCGATCATCAAGTTCGGGCCGCAGGCCCTGCGGTGCACGGTGGCCGACGGGGTGGAGGTCTCGGTCGCGGTGGCGCGCTTCGAGAACACGCGGGTGCACTTCGAGCAGCGCACCGGCCTGTTCACCACACCGTTCCTGAGTTTCTGGATCCAGACCGAACCGGTCGTCGAGTTCTCCGCAGCGGTGCAGGGCAAAGTCACCTGCGCGCTCACCGACGCGTTCCGCCGGGACCACAAGCTCACCTGGGTGCTGCCCACCCAGATCCCGGTGACCGTCGACCTCGCCCCGGCCTTCCAGTTCGAAGCGACCGTCGCCGGGAAGGTCACCTTCACCCAGCACTTCTACCGCATGGTCGGTGTCAGCACGAACCCCGACCTGTCCCTGCACGTCTACAACGCAGGCTCACAGACCGGCGAGGGGGTCACGGTCACTGGCGAGCTGTCAGCGTCCCTGCTCATCGGCGCGGACGTCTCGGTGAAGGTGCTGGGCATCGCCGGGCTGGGCGTCAACCTGGGGCCGAAGTTCACCGCGTCGGTCGACACGGCACGGTGCGTCGCGCTGACCGTCGGCATCCACGCCGACTTCGACGTGCGCTTCAACGCGTGGGTCAAGGAGTTCAGCTACACGTTCCTCAGTTTCACCCTGGGCCCGTGGAACATGTACTACCGGTGCCCGGGCAGCGGCGACGGCACCGGTCCCGGCGGCGGCACGCTGACCGTGCGCACCACCGCGCTTCCCGACGGCACGGTCGGCCGCCCCTACCGGGCGGCGCTCGCCGTGAACGGAGGAACAGCGCCCTACACCTGGCAGGCCACCGGCCTACCACCCGGCATCAGCGCCACCGCGGGCGGGCATCTCGGTGGCACGCCCACCGGGGTCGGTAGCACCACGATCGCCGTCACGGTGACCGATGCGAAAGGCAAACGCGCGAGCGCCCATGCCACCCTGCGCGTCACCGGCACGACGGCGGCCGGACCGGAACTGATCTCCGTCGCCCGCACCGGCGGCCCAGCCAACGGCCAAACCTACGCCCTGATGACCGGCGCCGACGCAAGGTATGTCTACTTCCAGTCCGACGCGACCGACCTGACCGCCGACGCCAGCAGCCGGGACGTCTCGGTCTACCTGCGTGACCGGTCCGTCGGCGTCACCCGCCGCATCGAGCTACCGGGCGGCACCGGACCGGTGAACCAACTCCTCGCCACCTCCTCCAACGGCCGCTACGCCCTGGTGTCCAACGGCGACGAGCCCACCTTCTGGCGCTACGACGCACACGCCGGCACCGCGGTGCCCCTGCCGTTCGGCAACTGGACGAACTCCAGGTCCTACTCCATCTCCGACGACGGAGACCTGATCAACCTCGGCGGCGTCACCGTGTACCGCCTCAGCGACGGCACACAGACGGTGATGACCTGCCCCGACGGGCGGAACCTGTCCCGCAGCCCGTGGTCCGTCCGGTTCGCCGGCGACGGCACGACCGTCTACTTCACCGCGGACGACTGCGGCCAGAGGCAGACCAGCGCCTTCCGCTTCACCCAGGCCACCCGGACCACCACCGCGTTCCTCACCGGGATGTGCTGGTGGAACGCCGGCAACAGCTGCGTGGAACAGGTCGTGCCCAGCGACTCCGACGCGCACACCGCCGTCGTCCGGCTCGCCCCGGCCGGTAACAACCTCGCCTACCGACTATTGCTCGACCGCGTGGAGATCCCCTCAATCGTCGGCACTCATCTGCACGTGTGCGGGGTGGCAGACGACGGCCCTGGGGTAGTGTTCGCTGCCCCCACCACACTGCTACCCGGTGGAAGCCCACAGGGCTACAGCGTCTTCCTGTACCGCTCCACCACCGGCGAGATCACCCGCGTCTCACCTGCGGCAGACTCCGCCGAGGAATCCTCGTACTGCTCGAACCGGGGGCTCGCCGCCCAGACCGGACAGGTCGCCTACACGTACCACGGCCAGGCGTACCTCAGTCTGGTCCCATAGTGGACGGCGCTTGCTCCCCTCGGACGAGCGCCTGCTGCCGCGCACGACCATGATCATTGCTTTCCGTAACAGCCGGATCACGATTCGTTTTAGCGTGTAGACCTCATCACTGTCCGCGAGCCTCTTCTGAGTAGCGACGATTCACGTCGTTCACGCCCCCGAGGAGGATGTCCGTGCTAGGTACACCGTGGTGCGGTGGCATGCACTGGTCGAGACGGTGCACCCGTCCCGTCGCCGACCACGATTGGCGCAGGTCACACCACGGGCTTCAGCGCCCGAGCTCCACCTGCCCCGTGTCCTACGACGCGGGCGTGGGATGCGGGAGGTGACCACCGATGAGGCGAACGAGCAATTCATCTCCTTCTACACAGCGTGGCGAGGAAAGCTGTTCAAGGCCGTGGCGGCGTGGACCGGCGACCGGCACGCCGCCGAGGATGTCGTACAGGAGGTCATGATCCAGGTGCGGCGATACTGGGGCCGCTACTCGCGGCCCGAGATCCTGATGTACCGGCTGGCACGCCAGCAGCTCGCCCGGCGCAATGCCGTACCGGTGCAGATGGACTCACTGGAACAACACCATGACACCGAGGAACACACCGCTGGTCCTGGCCGTGACCTGGATCAGAAACTGGACCTGCTCGCCGCGTTGCGTCAGTTGCCGACCCGACAACGGGAAGCCGTGGTGCTGACTGAAGTCTGTGACCTCGACCAGTCCACCGCCGCGGAAATCCTCGGTATCAGCGTGTCGGCCCTCAAGACCCATAAGGCCCGAGGACTGCGCACCCTGTACGAGCGGCTGGCTGGACGAATGGCCGGCGCGAGAGCCGACCTCGACGGAGGGAACCTCACGTGAGCATTGCCGACGAACTAAAAAGTGCCGTAGACACCTGCCTGGGCCCTCGGTCGACCCGCAACACCTCGGTCGAGGCCCGGCGGGTCCTGCACCTGCACGCCCGCCGGGCGGCCGACCCGAAGCAGCGCCGACAGATGGACGACACCATCGCCGACGTCGAACTCGGCTATTCCGCCTACCTGCTCGGTGTGCACTACCAAATCCATGGACAACGAGACCTCGCCGAGCACTGGCTCCACGTCGCCGCGGTCCGCGATGTCGCCGACGCCGCCGTACGCCTGGCGATGCTGCTCGAATACCGGTCCGTGCTCACCGCCAACACCAGCATCGACACGGCGCCGACACCTGACGACGACCTGGCCCGGGCCCGCCGGTGGTACCAAGTCGCCGCGAAGGCCGGCTACAGCCCCCACGACGACGGCGACCCCGCTCCCCTGTCACCGCTGACAGCCGACTGTTGCCCCGCAGTCGAACACGCCGCCGGCGTCGAGACCACCGACGAGATCATCAGCAGCGCCCGACGCCAGGCCAGCGCACTGCTCCGCCAAGCCCGTGCCGACGTCAAGGTGATCATCGACGCCGCCCGACACGAGGTCGACGATCTTGCCCGGCAGCGCGCCGAGGTCGAGAGGCAGATGCGGCTCTTGCAGCACATCGTCACAGAGATCGCCGCCGTCGAGACCCAGCCCCGACAGCGCTGGCGACGGTTCTTCGCCAGGGCCCGCACCGCCACCCCCAGCAGCGAGTCGGATGCCTGGCAAAGAATGCGTGAGCACCTCCGCGCACACGACGGCACGCCTCAGCGACGGGCGGTTCGCCGATTCCTGATCACCCGGATCTTGACCCTGCTGAAACTCGGCGACGCTGCGGAACTGGACATCCTCGACCTCGACGTCGAAACCAAGGAAGCAGTTCCCACACGCCGCTCCCCCTGGGCGCGACCAGAGGCATCTATGCGGGCCCGCGCAGGGTAAGCACCACGGGGCCGGACGACTTCCGGAGATCTGCGGAGTCCACTGGCCGCCGGCCCACGTCCCCGCTGGCGGCCGGTGCCAGCCGACGCTCGCCGAGCTTTGGTCGGCCGATCCAACTGGCAGTCTCAGGAGCAGGTGTTGAGCATGCTCTGCAGGGCGGACTTCTCCGACGATTGCAGCCGCAGGCCCCAGGTGTACTTCACGGTGATCCACATCTTGCTGTAGGTGCACCGGTACGACGACAGGGGCGGCTGCCATGTTGACGGGTCCTGGTCGCCCTTGGACTGGTTGATGTTGTCGGTCACCGCGATCAGCTGCGGGCCGGACAGGTCGTTGGCGAAGCTCTGCCGGCGGCTGGTCGTCCAGGAACTCGCCCCGGAGCGCCACGCCTCCGCCAGAGGGACCACGTGGTCGATGTCGACGTCCGACGCGGCGGTCCAGGTCGCCCCGTCGTACGGGCTGTACCAGCGCCCCGACGTGGCCTGGCAGGAAGAGTTGACCACGACCGACGTGCCGTCGCGTTTGAGGACCTGTTCTCGGGTGTCGCAGCTGCCGCTGACGGTGGTCCAGTGGGGGAACAGGTCCCGGGAGTAGCCACTGGTGGAACCCTCGGCGGCGACGGTGAGGGCGTTGAGCTGCGACTGCGCCGTCGCCTTCGACGGGATCCCCGGCGGCGTCGCCGCCGCCGTCCCCGCGATGCCCGCCGAGAGGGCTGCGCCGACGAACGTGGCGAAGGCCAGCGTCACGGCACGCACCCGGGGTCAGGCCGGCCCGGACGTCTTCGTGGTCGGTCCTGACATGCCATGCCTCCAGGTAACCATCGACAGCAGATGCAACCATCATCTTCGATGGAGGTGACGGTGGGATGGCATGCCCGTGAACAGCCGCAAAACTCAGTCACAACTCGTACGCCCCTACGGACTCTGCCCGGTATGTCTACGACAGCCACCGGCTCCGCCGACTTCGCGTTGGCTACCATCCTCTGTGAGCCGCGAGCCTCAACCAGCGGAACAAGGACCGACCACATGAACAGGCCGCCAGTCAAAGTGAAGAAAAACAGCGTAGTTGATCTTTAACGCCCCAGGTCAAGAAGTCTGCTCCCCGCGCATGCGGGGGTGATCCGACCACCGCCGCGTACGCGATCGGCAACCACGCCTGCTCCCCGCGCATGCGGGGGTGATCCGGAGCGCATCAACACCGAGGCGCACGCCGCCGGCTGCTCCCCGCGCATGCGGGGGTGATCCCTCGGTCGGGTCGAGGCCGTCCATCGACGGCATCTGTTCCCCCGCGCATGCGGGGGTGATCCGTTGTCCGGCGGCGGCCAGCGCACCACCTCGATCTGCTCCCCGCGCATGCGGGGGTGATCCCTTGCCGGCGGCCCCTGCCTCCACGAACTGCTCCCCGCGCATGCGGGGGTGATCCCCGGCGGACGATGTGTGTGGGGATCACGTACTCCTGCTCCCCGCGCATGCGGGGTGATCCCCCGGGCGTGACCGGTGCCTGCCGGCCGTCCCACTGCTCCCCGCGCATGCGGGGGTGATCCCGAATGCGTCACCGTCACCACCCCGGTGGCCGGCTGCTCCCCGCGCATGCGGGGGTGATCCCTGCGCGGTGAACGGGACCGGCGTGGTGCCGGCCTGCTCCCCGCGCATGCGGGGGTGATCCCCGGGAGGCGGACGAACGTGAGTAGGTGGACGACTGCTCCCCGCGCATGCGGGGGTGATCCCATGTCGAAGCCGGGCGGCAGGGCGTCACGGAGCCTGCTCCCCGCGCATGCGGGGGTAATCCCTACTGGCGGCAGCGCGACGGTCTGGAGCGGTGCTGCTCCCCGTGCATGCGGGGGTGATCCCGTAGACATGCGGCAGCCGGTGCCGGGCTGCTTCCGCCATGCAGGGATGTGGCCAGGCTGGGCCGCTTCCCCTTTGCCTGCGCGCACGAAGGTGCCAGCGTCAACCCGTGGCTGGGTGGCCAGCGAGCAGGTAGAGCAGTGCGACGAGGGTCGTTCCCGCGACGATCTGCTTCTTGTTGATGAGCTCTGGGATGTCGACAAGTGGCACCCATTCCACCTTGTCGCTCTCGAAGCTGTCCTTGGGTGGACCAACGTGGGTCGCGGCGTTGGCGGTGAAGATGTGGTGTTCGCTGGTCATGAGGCCGGGTGAGGGTTGGCTGTAGACGAGTGGGCGGATCGGTCGCTCGGGGCGCCAGCCGGTTTCCTCCTCGGCTTCCCGGGCGGCCGCGTCGGCGGGGTCTTCTCCGGGGCGGATGCTGCCGTGGGGGATTTCCCAGCCCCAGGTGTCGGTGATGAACCGGTGCCGCCAGATGAGGAGCACCTTGTGGTCGGTGACGACGGCGAGGCCGGCTCCGGGTGCTGCGGTGCGGATGATCCGGTGGTCGAGGTGCCGGCCGTCGGGTAGCTCGACGTCGGCGCTGGCGACGTGGACCCACTGGTCGCGGTAGAGGTCGCGTTCGGAGTGAACTGTCCAGCGCATCAGGTTCCTATCGGTGGTAGGTGCGGGTGTGCACGGTCGAGGAGGTCGGCTACTGCGGGGTGGGCGGCGTGGGGGCGTAGGGCGGTGATGACCTGGGTGACCCGGTCGTGCAGGCGGCCGGATTCCATGCCGGTGACCCGGTCGAGCATGTGGGCGGCGGCGTGCGCGCTGCGGTCGAGGTCGCCTCGCGCGGTCAGGATGAGTGACAGTCCTGCGTAACGGTGGGCTTGTCCGCGTAGGTGGGTGGCGGTGCCGGTCCGTACGGATTCCTCGGCGTAGGTCTGCGCGGCGGTGAGGTCGCCGAGCCGGCGGAGGGCCTCGGCGATCTGGGTTTCAACCAGGCCAGGTTGGACGTACGACACCTCGGCTGGGCTTCCTGCATGAGGGATTCGGCCGGCGAGAGTTTCGGCGTGCCGGAGGTGTGGGTGGCTGCCGGTCGAGTCGCCCATGCGTGCGTACGCCTTGCCGGCGAGGGCGTGCAGGTCTGCGGTCAGGGCCGGCGAGATGGTGGTGCCGGCCGCTCGGAGGGCGGCTTGGGCGTACTGCACGACGAGCCGGTATTCGTCCAGGTAGAGCGCCTGGTTGGCCATCAGGGCGACGACGTAGGCGCCGAACGCCCGGTCGCCGGAGGCTTTGGCCAGCCGCAGCGCGGTCAGCAGGTGCCGTTGTGCCAGGGGCTGTTGGTCGGCGTCGTAGGCACAGACTCCAGCCAGGGCGGCAAGTCCGCCCACGGCCCGGTACAGCTCACGCCCCCGGGCGTTGTCGTACGACGCGCGCAGCAAGGGTGCGGCCTGCGCGGTGAGGGTGGCCACGACGCGGGCCTTGACCGGTACGCCGCCGACCCGTCGATACATCTCCTGGTAGCGGGCTCGTGCGTTTCGTAGTCCGGCGATGTCGGTGGGGTCGACCCGCCGGTGCCCGAGGT
>NZ_JBMKNR010000007.1:0-14685 GCF_049863385.1 Micromonospora sp. WMMD723 | reverse complement strand
GTGCGGTACGCACCTCCGATCACCGGCACCCGGCCGGCCACCGCGCTCGAGGACATCAGCTGGCACGGGCAGACCATTCCCGCCGGCGCGCTCGTCCTGCCCTTGCTGGCCGCGGCTAACCGCGACCCCGCCGTGTTCGACGAGCCGGAGCGCTTCGACATCTCCCGGACGCCCAACAACCACCTCGGCTTCGGCCACGGCGTGCACTTCTGCCTGGGCGCGAACCTGGCACGCATGGAGGCTCGCGTCGCCTTGCAGGTGCTGTTAGCGAGGAGCCCGGGCCTCCGGTTGGCGGTGGACCGCACGGAGTTGGTGCTCGAGCCCATGCCGCTGTGGACCCGGTATCTCGAGTTGCCCGTGGCCTTGGGGTGAGAAACCCCTCCCGCACCGCTTCGACCCTGTAGAGAGAGGACGCTCGTGACATTGTTGCCGATCGCTGGTACTGCGAGTCGCGGCTATGGCTGAACGTGTTGCCGTCATCAGCGGAGGAACCAAGGGAATCGGGTTGGCGCTGAGCCGGCGCATGGCCCAGCTCGGCCATCGCGTCATCGCACTGTACCGCGCCGACAAGGCGAGCGCCGACCGCCTGGCGAGCGAGTTTCCCGGGCGCATTGTCACAGACCGGGTGGATGTCGCCGAGCCGGAACAGGTAGCGACCTTCGCCGCTAAAGTTCTCGCTGAACACGGGGCCCCGACCGTGTTGGTCAACAACGCCGGCCGCAACATCGACGGTCCTTTCCTCGACATGTCGGACGACGACTGGCGTCAGGTGATCAACGCCAACCTGTCCGGGCCGTTCTACCTCACGAGGGCGTTCGCCGCCGGAATGCTGCAGCTCGACGGCAGCCCCTCGGTGGTCAACATCGGCGCCACGACGGCGATCCGGCCGCGCCGCAACGGCGTGAACTACTGCGCGAGCAAGGCGGGCCTGCTGCACCTGACGAAATGTCTGGCGCTCGAGCTCAGCCCGAAAGTACGCGTCAATTGCCTGATCCCCGGCATGATCGACACCGAGGAGATGCGCACTCGGTACCGGACCGCAGATCCGCAGGCCCTCGCCGACCTGCTCGCCGAGATCCCGCAAGGACGGATCGGCACGCCGGAAGAAATGGCTGACGCCCTGGAGTTCCTCGTCGGTGACGGCGCCCGGTACGTGACCGGACAGAGGCTCATCGTCGACGGCGGCCAGTTCATGTGGTGAGGAGTCGCCACATCGATTAGAGAGGAATCACCTTCGATGCTATCACGCCTTGACCGGTATGAGGCTTTCCTCAAGTCCAGGTATCGCGCCGATTTCCGCAAGGCCGACGAGTATTCGATTGAGGAGATCGACCCGGAACTCCGGAAGAGGATGGCCGGCGGCCAGTTCACCCGCATCGTCTTTTCCGGGATGGGCTGTTCGGCCATCGTCTCCGATGTGATCGGGACCTACCTCAATGCGTCCGGCGCAGCGGTGGAAGTGTACGTCTTCAACGACTACGACTTTCCCTACCTCGTGCCGCGTTCCGTTGTCGACGACGAGGGGACGCTATTCATCATCAGCTCCTACAGCGGGCACTCCGAGGAACCAATTCAGGTCTTCCGGTCGTTGGCCGGCCGCTACCACCGCACACTGCTGCTCACCTCCGGCGGTCGTCTGACCGAGCTCGGCCGGGAGGCCGGCGTGTCGATCGCGCGGTGGACACTGAGCGAGCCCGACCGCGAGTACCCCCTGTTCCACGTCGGACAGTACTTTGCGATCCTCCTCGACATGTTCCTACGGCTGGAGCTCATCGCGGCGGACCACCGGGCGGAGGTGGCCGCGCTACCCACACACCTGGGCGTCGACTTCACCCCGGCACTGGCGGAACTCGCCGAGGTGGCCGCCCAGCGGAGCCGGAACGCCAACATCATCATGCTGGCGTCACCCAAGTGGCACGAGAGCCTGCTCAAGCTGGCCAAGATGCACTTCAACGAGATGGCCATGGCCCCGGCCACTCGCAACTACTTCCACGAGTTCTGCCACAGCGAGGTGGCGACCCTCTCCGACCCAGACCGCCTGCACAGCGTCCTGCTGTTCCGCGACGCCGACGACGACAGGTACACCCAGCAGAAGATGGACAACCTCGTCGCTCTGCTGACGCGCGACATGCCGCAGAACCGCAACATGGCCGTCACGGAGGTCCCGCTGGGGCAGCCGACCTTCATGCGCCGGTACTTCACCGCGCTGGAGTTCATCCAGACGGCGGCGCTGGCGCTCGGCCGGTTCTACGACACCGAGTCGCGCGACCTGATCTCCGAGGCCGCCGGCAACCCGTGGTACCACCGCACCGCCGTCCTGAGCGATCTGGCTGCCGCCCCGGCGGCGGGGTAAGGGCTCGCCGGGGCGGATGGCGAACGACGGGCGTCGACGGACGTGCGACGTTCGCCATCCGCCCCGGCGGCCGTCGGGGCGGCGAACGCCGGAACCGCGCGAGGTCCCGCGCAGGGCGACAGAGCCACAATCGCGCTCCGCGGTGAACCGCGGAGCGCGATGAGGTACATACGGCGACGCCGAAGGGCACGTCGGCGGGTCAGGGCGCGACCTGCCCGGGAAAGTGCTTGACCAGGTAGTCGTGGATACGGTTGACCGAACTCAGCGCCAACAGGTCCGCATACCGTGGATCCAGCTGAATGCCGTAGCGGTCTTCCAGGATGGCTTGCAGATCCACCATCCCAAAGGAGTCGAGGAAGAATTCGTCATCGAACCCGAGATCGGCATCATTCACCATTGATCGATTCTCGGCGAGGATCGACTTGAGCTCGTCCTTGCTAATCACTGCCCGCCCCCTGATTTTGAATCTGGAGCTGCTCCATGATCATAGTCCGGTTACGGACGACCTTTCCCGTCTTATTGCGCGGCAACGCGCCGGTGATCACAAAGCGCTTAGGAACTTTGAACAAACTCAATCTTTCGTAGCACCAACGAGTGAGTTCGGCCTGGTCCGGTGGATTCTCGCCGGCGACGAACGCTTCGATCACCTCGCCATAGGTGACCACCGCCTCCGATACTCGAGGATGCGCCAGCACCACGGATTCGACCTCGGTCAAATCCAACTTCAGACCCCGAATGATGACCAGCGAGTCGGAGCGGCCGAGCATGCTCAACTCGCCAGTTTCGCCGCTCATGGCGAACCGGTCGTACGTGCGCAGCCAGCCGTCAACGTAGCGGTCCGGCTGGTCGTCGAACACATAAGGACTGGCGTCACACCGCACGTACAGTTCCTGGTCGACCAGCTTGGCCTCAACACCCGGCACGACCATGCCGACGACCGGCGGCCGCGGCCCGTCGAGGCCGGCGACGAGAAGGCCCGTCTCGGTCACGCCGTACACCTGGCTGACCGGTACGCCGAACTGACGGTGGAAGCTCTCGTACACATCGAGCGGCAGCCGCTCGCCCCCCGAGAGGACCAGCCGGAGATCCGGCAGCGGGGGGACCTCCCCCACCCTCGTCAGCAGTTCGATGTGCGCGGGCACCCCGTAGACGGCGGCCACACCGGTGTCGCGGGCCAAGCGCAACACCTCGGCGGGCCGGGTGTTGGGCGCCAGCACGACGGTGGCACCGACGTGCAGGGCATACAGCACCCCGGTGACCAGGCCCATGGTGTGCACGATGGAGTTCAGCACGAGCAGCCGCTCGCCCGCGCGGGGCAGCCGGTCGAGGGCGACGTGGCGGTCAATTTCGGCGAGCAGCGAGGCGGGCGTGCGGCCGATGACCTTGGGGCGTCCCGTCGATCCGGAGCTGAACTGCACCAGACAGGCGTCGGAGGACGCCGGCACTCCCGAGGCACGCCGGTGTACCTGGAACGCGACGTCGTCGTGAAGGCCCGCCACCGGACCGGTCGGCTCGGGCGAGACGATGAGGAACTGGGGGTCGAGCAGCCGGGTCAACGGCTCGTACTCCGTTGGCGTCGACCGGAAGTCGACGAGTATCACCTGAGCTCCTCGGCTCCACAACGCGAGCATCAGGTGCAGATATGTCACACTGGGCGCCATACGGACCATGACGGTGCTTCGGTTGCCGATACCGTATCCGGCGAGCTCGCGATTCAGTTCGGTGACTGCGGACCGCAGCTCTGCTCGCGATTGTGCGGTTCGCGAAATGAGCCAGGGCAGCCGGTCCGCACCGGTATCCAACAGCGGATCACCCCACCATGATGCGTGTGTCATGCCCCTCCCTTCTGCGCGTTGAATCCCAAGAAGACGTAGCGCCGGCGAACAGCGGGCGCGGAGAATCGAGAAGCTAACATGGCATATCTCGATGCGGCAACGGCTGGATTCACTGTCCCGCCGGCGGGACGCCCGGCATACCTACGTCCGCGATTCGTCTTGACACTGTCCCCCGCCAAAGTAGTTTGATGTCGTCGGCTCCCCCGGCAGCTGCCTCATTTCGGAATTAGATAATTCGAGCCCTGCGGCCGGCACAACCATTTCGCGGCGCCGCTCCGGTCCGAGCGCAATCGGAGGACAAAGATTGTTTCATCGTGATCCCGACGGCGCAGTTTTCCCTCTGGCGGCTGCACAACGTGAGATCTGGTTCGCGGAACAGCGGCTCGGCTCGGCGAACAACGTGTACAAGGTCGGCGAGTACGTTCGCATCGACGGCGCGGTCGACGCCGCCTTGTTCGAGCGCGCGCTTCGTATGGTCGTCGAGGACGTCGACGCGCTGCATGTACGTTTCGTCGAAGCGGGTCACCAGGCGCATCAGGTCATTCGGCACATCACCGACTGGCCGATGCCCATCATCGACGTCAGCCATGAGGCCGACCCCCTGGCGTCCGCCCAGACATGGATGTGGGATGACGTCGGCCAGCCGATGGACCTCAGCACCGGCCCGCTGTTCAACTTTGCGTTGCTCAGGGTGCGTCCCGACTGCTACATCTGGTACCACGGGTATCACCACATCGTCATGGACGCGTTCGGCGCCCAGCTCGTCGCCCGGCGAGTGTCCGAGGTCTACACCGCGCTCACCGAGCAACAGCCGTGCGGCGAGCGGTACTTCGGGTCGCTCCGACAGCTCCTGGAGTGCGACGCGGCGTACCGGTCGTCCGAACGGTTCGAGCGTGACCGTGCGTACTGGGCGCACGAGTTCGCGGACCGCCCGGCACCCACCCGCCTGGTCACCGCGTCCGCCACGGTGCCGGTCGAGTTCCGCCGCAGCACGACGTTGATGTCCCAGGCGCGACTGGAGCGCATGCGCACCGTCGCGCGCCAAATTCGGGTGCCATGGTCCCAAGTGGCGATCGCGGCGACCGCCGCGTATGTCCACCGCATGACCGGCGCCCACGACGTGGTCATCGGCCTGCCCCTGGCCGCACGAGCCAGTGTGATTCTTCGGCAGACCCCCGGCATGGCCTCGAACATCCTGCCTCTGCGGGTGTCGGTCCACCCGGCCATGAGCACGGCGGAGCTGGTGCGGCAGGTCAGTACCCGGGTCGCCGACGCCGCAGCGCACCAGTGCTACCGCGGTGAGGACCTGCAGCGCGACCTCGACCTGCCCGGTCAGCTGGCGTCCCGGTACGCCCCCGTCGTCAACGTGATGTCACTCGGCTACAACCTGCGTTTCGGTCCGCACGGCGCCTCGGTCCACAACCTCTCCTCCGGACTGGTTGGCGACCTCACGATCGCCGTATGGGATCGGCGTGACGGGCGCGGCCTGCAGATCGACCTCAACGCGCATCCGGAAGTGTGCACCGCGGCCGCGCTGGCCGCCCATCAACAGAATCTCATCGCCCTCATGGACGCGGTCACCGATGCCGGCCCGGACGATCCGATCGGCCGCCTCGAGACGCTCGATCGAGCGGCGCGGTCGCGGCTCCTCGGGGCAACGGAGAACGCCACTACCGTGTCGCACCGCGACACGCTCCCGGCGCTATTCGAGGCGCAGGTGACGGCGCGTCCCCAATGCACCGCAGTATCGTTCGGTCCCGCCGTCCTGTCCTACGCCGAGCTCAACGCCCGGGCCAACCAGCTCGCGCATCTGCTGATAGCGCGCGGTGCCGGCCCGGAGTCGCTGGTCGCCTTCGCGCTGCCGCGCTCCCTGGAACTCGTCGTCGCCCTCCTGGCGATCGTCAAGACGGGCGCGGCCTACCTGCCGCTGGATCCGACGTCCCCGGCGTCGCGCCTGGCGTCCATGCTCGAGGACGCTCACCCGACGCTCGTCGTCACCAACCGGATCGCGGCGTCGTCGGTGCCGCCGCTACCGGCCGTACCCACCGTGGTGTGCGACGACCCAGCGACGCTCGCACACCTGCGCGAGCAGGCGGCCACCGACCCGACGGACAAGCACCGGACGAGCCGGCTGGGCGCCGACCATCCGGCGTACGTCATCTACACCTCGGGATCGACCGGCCGCCCCAAGGGCGTCGTGGTCACCCACCGCAACGTCCTGCGGCTGTTCGAGGCGACTCGGGACGACTTCGGGTTCACCCACCGGGACGTCTGGACGCTGTTCCACTCCACCGCCTTCGACTTCTCGGTCTGGGAAACCTGGGGCGCGCTGCTGCACGGCGGCCGGCTGGTCGTCGTGCCGTACGACACCAGTCGAACGCCAGCCCAGTTCCGGCGGCTGCTATCCGACGAGCGAGTGACCGTCCTGAACCAGACCCCCTCGGCGTTCTACCCGTTGATCGAGGCCGACATCGAACAGGAGCCGGACGGCCGCCCGCTCGCCCTGCGTACGGTGATCTTCGGTGGCGAGGCCCTGCGTCCGGACCGCCTACGCGGCTGGTACGAGCGGCATCCCGAGACCACCCCGACGCTCGTGAACATGTACGGCATCACCGAGACGACGGTGCACGTCACCCGCATCGATCTTCGACGGGAACACGCTCACGCGGGGGTAGGCAGCGTCATCGGTACCAGCCTCGCCCACCTGCGGACGTACGTCCTCGACCCCGGGCTGCGCCTGGTGCCGCCCAGCGGGACCGGCGAGCTGTACGTGTCCGGCGCCGGTCTCGCGCGGGGCTACCTGGGGCGTCCCTGCCTGAGCGCGCAACGCTTCGTCGCCGACCCGTACGGGCCGCCCGGCACGCGGATGTACCGCACGGGAGACGTGGCCCGATGGGATGCCGACGGCCGTCTGGAGTACCTGGGCCGCTGCGACGACCAGGTGAAGATCCGGGGCTTCCGGATCGAGCTCGGTGAGGTCGAGGCCGTCCTCGCCGACCAACCCGACGTCGCACAGGCCGCCGTCGTCGCCCGGCGGGACCGGGTCGATGACGAACGGCTCGTCGCCTACGTCGTGCCGGTCGCCGGCGCACTCTGCCGGCCGGACGTGCTGCGCGAGGCCGCGCGCGAACGACTGCCCGAGTACATGGTGCCGACGGCCGTCATCCCGCTGGAACGCATGCCCCTGACCCGCAACGGCAAGCTAGACCGCGCGGCGCTGCCCGAGCCACCACGCGACCCCGCCGCGGGAACGGCGGCGCGGCCAAGGACCCCGCGCGAGGAGATCCTTTGCGGTCTCTTCGCCGAGGTGCTCGGCGTACCGCACGTCTCCGTCGACGACAACTTCTTCCACCTCGGCGGTCATTCCCTTCTGGCGACTCGCCTGGCCGCCCGGTTGCGCACCGCGTTCGGCATCGAGATGGGACTGCGTGCCCTCTTCGACGCTCCCACACCGGCCGCCGTGGCACAGCGTGTCGAGGGCGCAGCGCCCGCTCGGCTGCCGCTGCGTCGACGCGAGCGCCCGGCACGGCTGCCGCTCTCCTACGCGCAACGACGGCTGTGGTTCCTGCACCAGCTGGACACCAGCGCCGCCACCTACCACATTCCGTTCGTCCTGCGCCTGTCCGGTCCACTCGACCGCGACGCCCTGCGCGCCGCGCTGAACGACGTGGTGCAGCGCCACGAGCCCCTGCGCACCGTCGTCGCTGACCTCGACGGTGTGCCGTACCAACAGGTACGGCGCACCGTCGAGGTGCCTCTGACCGAGACCGCAAGCGACGAGGCCGCCCTACCGGCCCGCTTGCTCGACGGGACGCGGCACCCCTTCGACCTGGCCACGCAACCACCCATCCGCGCCGAGCTGGTGAACGTCGAGCCCGACGAGCACGTGCTGCTCATCGTTCTGCACCACATCGGGGCCGACGGCTGGTCGATCGGCCCGTTCGCCACGGACCTGGCCGCGGCCTACGGCGCCCGCAGCCAGGGCCGGCCGGCGGAGCTGGCCCCGCTTCCCGTGCAGTACGCCGATTACACCCTCTGGCAACGAGACCTGCTCGGCGACCCGACCGACCGCCGCAGCCTGTTCTCCGCCCAGCTGGACTACTGGACCGAGACGCTGGCGGACCCGCCGAAGTGCCTCACCCTGCCTACCGACCACCCGCGCCCGGCCGTGGCCTCGCACCGCGGTGCCTACGTGTCCCTCGAGCTGAGCACCGAGCTGCATGCCGGACTGCTGCGCGTGAGCCGAGACGCCGACGCCACCCTGTTCATGGTGCTCGTCGCGGGATTCGCGGCGCTGCTGTCGCGACTGGGAGCCGGTACCGACATCGCCATCGGCACGCCCGTTGCCGGACGTAGCGACCAGGCGCTGGACGAGCTGGTGGGGCTGTTCGTCAACACGCTGGTCCTCCGTGTGGACATGTCCGGCAACCCATCGTTCGTCGAACTCGTCGCCCGGGTCCGCGAACGGTCCCTCTCCGCACACGCCCATCAAGACGTACCCTTCGAGCACCTCGTCGACGTTCTGCAGCCGACGCGGTCGCTCGCGCACCACCCGCTCTTTCAGGTCATGGTGGCGCTGCAGAACACCGGCGACCCGAGCTTCGAGCTTCCCGGCCTCCAAGTGCGCTCGGAACTCGGCCGAACCGGGACCGCCAAATTCGACCTGTTCCTCAACCTGACCGAGCACCACGACAGCGGCGGGGCGCCGGCCGGCGTCCGCGGGCTCGTCGAGTACGCCACCGACCTGTTCGATCCGCGGACCGTCGAGGACATGTGCCGGCGCTGGCTACACCTGCTCGAGGCAATGGTCGCCGATCCGCGGCAACGCGCCGACCGGTGGACGCTGCTGACCGGCGTCGAGCACCGGCGCGTACTGCGCCAGAGCGTCGGCGCCGTCCACCCGGTGCCGAGCCGGACGCTGCCGGCACTGTTCGCGGCGCGGGCGGCAGCCACACCGGACGCACCGGCGCTGCTCGCCGGAGACACCCTGCTGACCTGTGCCGACCTTGAGGTCCGGGCCAACCGGCTCGCGCACGTGCTGTGCGCACGCGGAGTCGGACGCGGCGACATGGTCGCGCTGATGCTGCACCGCTCGATCGACGCCGTGGTCGCCATCCTGGCCGTGCTCAAGGCCGGCGCGGCATACGTGCCCCTGGACACCCGGTATCCCCCGGCACGCATCGAGGCGATGCTGCGCGATACCCGCCCCGCGATGATGCTGACCACCGCCGAGATGAGCGCACCGGACGCCGTTGCACGGCTCAATCTCGACGACCCCGACACGGCCACGCTGGTCGCCCGCCAACCGGCCGGCCCTCCGCCCGTGCCGGGCACCGCCGACGATGCCGCCTACGTCATGTACACCTCCGGGTCCACCGGACGCCCGAAGGGCATCACGGTCACCCATGCCAACGTGGTCGGCCTGGCCCTTGACCCGTGCTGGTCGGGCTCCGCGCAGGCCCGGGTGCTGCTGCACTCGCCGTTGGCGTTCGATGCGTCCACGTACGAGCTGTGGGTGCCGCTGCTGGGCGGCGGACAACTCGTCGTGCCGCCTCCCGGCGAGCTGGACGTCGGCGCCCTGGCCGCCGTGATCGTCGGGGCGGGGATCACCGCGCTGTGGCTCACCGCCGCACTGTTCGACGTGGTGGCCGAATACGATCCGCGCTGCTTCGCCGCGTTACGAGAGGTCTGGGCCGGCGGCGAGGCGCTGTCACCGGTGGCCGTCGCCCGGGTGCTGGACGCGTGTCCCGATACTGTCGTGGTCAACGGCTACGGCCCCACCGAGACAACCACGTTTGCCACTTGCCATCCCACCCGCGCGCCATACCGCGCCGCGGCCTCGGTCCCCATCGGCCGCCCGATGGCTAACATGCGTACCTACGTGCTCGACGCCGGGCTGCAGCCGGTGCCGCCTGGCACGAGCGGCGAGCTGTACATCGGCGGCGCCGGGCTGGCCCGCGGCTACCTGCACCAGCCGGCGCTCACGGCGCACCGGTTCGTCGCCGACCCGTTCGGGACGCCGGGCAACCGCATGTACCGCACCGGGGACGTGGCGCGGTGGGCCGGCGGCGTGCTGGAGTTCGTCGGCCGCGCCGACGACCAGATCAAGATTCGTGGATTCCGCATCGAGCCGGGTGAGATCGAGTCGGTTCTCGCTGGTCACCCCGAGGTCATCCGGGCAGCGGTGCTGGCCCGCACGGACCAGAACGACACCCGGCAGCTCGTGGCCTACGTGGTGACGACGGCCGAGGTGGCCGCGCTGCGGGCCTACCTCACAGGGGCCCTGCCCGAGTACATGGTGCCCTCGGCGTTCGTCGTCCTACCCGAGCTGCCGTTGAGCGCGAACGGCAAGCTCGACCGGGGCGCGTTGCCCGCACCGCGGCTCGACGTCGCCGCGCAGCGAGAGCCCCGCACCCCCCGCGAGAAGCTGCTGTGCGAACTGTTCGCGCAGGTCCTCGGCGTTGCCCGGGTCGGCGTCGACGACGACTTCTTCGCTCGCGGCGGCGACAGCATCATGTCGATCCGGCTCGCGTCGGCGGCCCGGGCCGCCGGTATCGATCTCAGCGTCCGCGACGTGTTCGAACACCGGACCGTCGCACGGCTGACCGACGTCGTCGAGGACCTGCTGCCCCGCGACGTCGCTGAGGACTCCGCGGGCGGGGTGGGCGTCGTCCCACCGACGCCGATCGTGCGCTGGCTGCAGGAGCGCGGCGGGCCCATCGACCGCTTCTTCCAGTCGATGCTGCTGCGGACACCCGGCGACCTAACCCGCGAACGGCTCGTCGACGCGGTGCAGGCGCTGCTCGAGCACCACGACGCCCTGCGGGGTCGGGTGGTGCCCGCCAGCGGCGAGCATGCGTGGGACTTCGACATCCGTCCACCCGGAGCCGTCGACGCGGATGACGTCGTCCACCTGGTGGAGGTGGCCGGTTCCGACGCCGCGACGCTGCGCACCACCGTCGCCCGCGAGGCCCAGCGGGCGGCCGACCGGTTGTCGCCCACCGCGGGGCGCCTGGTGCAGGCGGTGTGGTTCCGCGCCGACAGCGGCCACCGAGGGCGGCTCCTGCTGCTGCTGCATCACCTCGCCGTCGATGGCGTGTCCTGGCGCATCCTGGTGCCGGACCTCGTCGCAGCGCTGTCCGGGCGCCCGTTGGAACCCGTGGGTACGTCCCTACTCGCCTGGTCACGCCGATTGCACGCGCGGGCACGGCAGCCGGAGACCACGCGATGCCTGCCACGGTGGGTGGCGATGCTGCGAGCACACGACCCGTTGATGACCGACCGGCCCCTGGACCACGACCGCGACGTGACCGGCACAGCCGGCGAGCTGACGCTCACCCTGCCGCCGGAGACCACCGAGCCGCTCGTCACCAGCGTCCCGGCCGCCTTCCACGCCGGAGTGCAGGACGTGTTGCTGACCGCGCTGGCCCTTGCGCTGGGGCATTGGCGCCGGGAGCAAGGCCGGGGGGCCGGCGGCGCCGTCCTGGTCGACGTGGAGGGCCATGGCCGCGACGACGACGTCGACCTCTCCCGCACGGTCGGCTGGTTCACCTGCATATACCCGGTGCAGCTGGACCCCGGGACGCCCGGGTGGGCCGATGTGGTCGCCGGCGGACCCGACGCAGGTGAGTCGATCAAACGGGTCAAGGAACAGCTCCGCTCCCTGCCGGGCCACGGCATCGAGTTCGGCCTGCTGCGGTACCTCAACCCGGACACCGCCGCGCAGCTGGCCGGCACGCCCCCGCCCCAGGTCGGCTTCAACTACCTGGGCCGGTTTCCCGCGCCGGGCCGGCCAGTCGTACCGGGAGATCCTGACTGGCAGGTCGCGGACGAGCTCGGTCTTCTCGGCGGCAGCGACGCGGCGATGCCGCTCGCGCACGGCCTTGAGATCAACTCGTCGGTGCGGGACCACCCGGACGGCCCCCGGCTGACGGCCACCTGGAGCTGGGCCTCAGGGATGTGGACGGAGCCGGCCGTCCGGTCCGTGGCGCGGTACTGGTTCGACGCTGTCCGAGGGCTCGTGCGGCACGTCTCCCGCCCCGGCGTCGGCGGCCACACCCCGTCCGACTTCCCGCTCGTCGGGCTGGACCAACACGACATCGAACACCTGGAAGCCATGTGGAGGACACCGAAGTGATGCCGTCGAGACTCGTGGACGTCCTCCCACTGTCCCCGATGCAGGAGGGGATGCTGTTCCACGCGCTGTACGATCCGAACGGCCCGGACGTGTACACCGTGCAGCAACTGCTCGACCTGTCGGGCCCGCTGGACGCCCCGATGCTCCGCACCGCGGCGCAGGCCCTGCTCGATCGGCATCCGAACCTGCGTGCGGGCTTCCCGCAGGTGTCGTCCGGCACGCCGGTGCAGGCCATTCCCGCCGAGGTTGCCGTCGACTGGACCGACCTGGACCTCAGCGGTCTCGACGACGCCGAGGCGCAGGCCGCGCTAGAGCGCGCCGCGGCCGAGGAGTACGAGCGTCGGTTCGACCTCGCGCGTCCCCCGCTGCTTCGCTTCACCCTGGTGCGGCTGGCACCGCGGCGGCACTGTCTCATCGTCACCAACCACCACATCCTGCTCGACGGCTGGTCGACGCCGATCGTCGTGCGCGAGTTGTTCACGCTCTACGCCGAACAGGGTGACAGCGCCGCACTGCCCCGGGTGGCCCCGTACCGCGAGTACCTCGCCTGGCTGGCCCATCAGGACCGGGAAGCGGCCCGGCAGGCGTGGCGCACCGAACTCGCCGGTGTCGATGAGGCCACGCTGCTCGCTCTGGTGGACCCCGGACGCAGCCCGCGGATACCGCAGCGGGTGGTGATCGAGGCGCCGGAGGCGGTGACCGCCGCCCTGTACGGACAGGCCCAGCGGCACGGGGTCACGGTGAACGCGATGCTGCAGGCGGCCTGGGGCGTCGTCCTGAGCCGGATGACGGGACTCGACGACGTGACGTTCGGGGCGATCGTGTCCGGTCGCTCGCCCCAGTTAGCCGACGTCGAGCACATGGTTGGGCTGTTCATCAACATCGTGCCGGTCCGCGTCCGGGTGGACGGGACGCAATCCCTGTCCGCGCTCATCACCGACGTACAGAGGCGACAGTCCGCGCTCACCCCGCATCACCACCTGGGGCTGTCTGACATCCACCAGGTGACCGGCATGAGCGAGCTGTTCGACACCATGATGGTGTTCGAGAACTACCCGTGGGACGGTGACGGCCCGACACACGACATCGCCGTCACGCCCGGTACCGGCCTTCGCGTCCGGCCGGCCCTGGAACGCGGGCGGGATGCCACCCACTACCCGCTGACCCTCGTCGCGGCACCCGGGCGCCGCCTGTACCTGCGGCTGGACTACCGGGCCGATCTGTTCGACCGGGACGCGGCGCAGGCGCTGCTCGACCGGCTGCTGCGCCTGCTCACCGCCGTGGCGGAGAACCCCGAGGTGCCCGTGGGACGGGTGAACCTGCTCACCGCCGCCGAGCGCGACCGGCTCCTGGTGCGGTGGAACGGCGCCGCCGTTGCCGGCGAGCCGGCACGGCTGCCGGAACAGTTCGAGGCGCAGGTGGCGGCCACGCCGGACGCCCCGGCGGTCCAGTTCGACGAGATCACCCTGTCTTACGCAGAGCTCAACCGCCGCGCCAACCGGCTCGCGCACGCGCTCATCGCCCACGGAGTGGGACCGGAGAGCGTCGTGGCGCTCCTCATGCACCGCTCACCGCACCAGGTGGTCGCCATCCTCGCGGTGCTCAAGGCCGGCGCGGCGCACCTGCCCCTGGACCCGGCTCATCCGCCCGCGCGGCTGTCCTTCATGTTGCGTGACGCGCAACCGGCCGTGCTGCTGGCGAACCGGCAGACCGTGAGTACCATTCCGGACGATGTCGCCACGCCCGTTCTGGTGGTCGACGACCCGGCAGCCCCCGGGGCGGTCGAGACCGGCCCGGACACTGATCCCACCGACGCCCAGCGCACTGGCGTGCTGACCCTGGCAAGCCCTGCCTACGTCATCTACACCTCCGGCTCGACCGGGCGGCCCAAGGCTGTGCAAATGACCGGCCTCGGCGTGGCCAATGTCCTCCGCTGGCACGCCCGCGTCATCGGAGGCGGCCCCGGCGACCGGACCGCCCAGTTCACCGCGCTCAGCTTCGACGTCTCGGTCCAGGAGGTGCTCTCGGCGCTCCTGTCGGGCAAGACCCTGGTGGTGCCCGGCGACGACGTGCGGCGTGACCCGCAGCAGTTCGCGGTCTGGCTCGCCGAGCAGCGGGTCGGTGAGCTGTTCGCACCGAACCTCGTGGTGGAGTCGGTGGCCGAGGCGGCTGCCGAGCTCGATGTCGACATCGCACCGTTGCGCCAGGTCGCCCAGGCCGGCGAGGCGCTCACCCTCAGCCGGCAGGTGCGCCGGTTCTTCGGTCGCGTCCCCGGCCGGCTGCTGCACAACCACTACGGGCCCACCGAGGCTCAGGTACTGACGGCCGGCACCCTGCCGGATGACGTCGACGAGTGGCCC
>NZ_JBMKNR010000006.1:0-30585 GCF_049863385.1 Micromonospora sp. WMMD723 | reverse complement strand
CAACGCGCACCCCTATCTCAGCGACGGCGAGAACGACATGTTCCGCGCGGTGCACGACGCGTTCGGGCATGCCGCCAGCGGCCGTGGTTTCGACCGCCACGGCGAGGAAGCCGCCTGGTGGAAACACAGCCTGATGTACTCACCGCTCGCCCGGCGCGCGCTGACCACGGAGACCCGTGGGCAGAACTGCGCGTTGATCTTCCACCACGGCAGCGGCCGGTTCCCGGAGCAGAAGGCAGCACTGCTGCCCCGGGAGTTCAGCGACCCACGCTCGGTACGGATCGAGAGCGGGGAGACGACGCCGACTTCTCCTCCACGGCTTCGATCTCCTGACGTAGCTGCTGCACACTCGGGTGCCCGGCACCGACCAACCGGATCTGGTCACGCAGTAGGTCGTTGAGCTGACGTAGTGCCCGCCCGTGCTCACCGAGCGAGGCGTGAGCACGGGCGGTGTTCAGGCGGAAGCCGAACACCGCGGGGTGGTCGTCGCCGTGGCGTTGCACATGGTGCTCGACGAGGCTCCGCCACAGACGTGCCGCAGCCCGGAACTCGCCGGCGGCGAACAGTTGGTCCGCCTGCTGCGCCACCCGCTCCGGGTCGAGCACCGATGATGGGACCGGACTTGCGACGCGGTGGGCGGGCTGCGGGGTTCCGCCGACGACCGCGGCGTAACCCTGTACGGCACCGACGCTGTCGGTAACCACCCCCGGCAGCGCCGGCCGGTCCAGGGCCAACGGCGCCAGCGCGGCGTACACCTCGCTGGCACCGGCCGGCCGGTCCTCGCGTCGATGGGCGAGAAGCGAGTCGACAAGGTCGCCGAGGACGGCCGGGATCTCGGGACGCAGCTCAGCCGCGCGGGGCGGCGGGTCGTCGAGCTGGTGTCGCAGCGTGGTGGTGGTCGTGTCGCCGTCGAAAGGCACCTGGGCGGTGAGGAGGTGGAACAGGGTGCCACCCAGGCCGTACAGGTCGGTGCGGTGGTCGGCGGGCTCGCCGAGGATCTGCTCGGGGGCCATGTAGCCGACGGTACCGAGGCTCTGGCCCGTCTCGGTGATCCGCGAGTAGCGGTCGTCGTCGCGCATGACGGCCAGGCCGAAGTCCAGCACCCTCACGGCACCTCTCGGGTCCAGCATGATGTTGCTCGGCTTGATGTCCCGGTGCACCAGGCCGATCTGCTGGGCCGCGATCAGAACACTGCTGATCTGTGCACCGATGGCGGCCACCCAGCCGATCGGCACCGGATGCTGCTCGTCGACCAGGGTCGACAGCGTGATCCCGTCAATCTTCTCCAGGACGACGTACGGCCGGCCGTCGTGCTCGTCGAGGTCGTAGACGGCAGGCACGCCAGGGTGGTCGAGTCGGGCGGTCAGGAGTGCCTCCCGCCGGAACCGACGGATCAGCTCCACGTCGAGCTGCGCGGGTTGGACGAACTTCACGATGACGTCGCGCTCAAGTCGGGTGTCCCGCGCCACCCAGACCTCACCCATCCCGCTGCCCGGCAGGGGATAGCGGCCCAACACATACCGATTCCTGAGACGTTTCCCCGTCAGCACGGCGCTGAGCTTAGCCATGGTGACCGCCCTCGGGACCACGGGAGTGTCGGTGAACCGACAGCACTAAGATAGGCGTTGCAAACACGCTTCACAAGCTGATTCACTGTGCGTCGGCGTCAGCGGCCCACGTGACGAGCCTTCTTCCGCGTCTCGCGCGGGTCAAGGCCGGCCGCAGCCGCCTTACCTGTATCGCGCCGGGAACTGGCGCCCTGGCGTGTCCCAGGCGATGAACGACGGAGGGACGCATGGCCGAGTTGGCCATCGATCGGGGGTTTCTTCCCGCCTATGCCCGGCTGCAAAGCCGGGTGCAACGTGCCGTCATTGCGGCCATACGGAAGTTTGCCGAGCACACCCACGCCGGTCTGCCTCTGGAAAAGCTGTCCGGAGCGCGGGACCCCAACATCCACCTCATCCCCATCGACCATTCATACCAGGGCGTCGTGGCTACGCTCGGTGAGCAGAAGTACGTGCTCCTCGACGTCCTCCCCCACGACGACGCCATCGCCTTCGCGGTGAGCCGGCGGTTCACCGTCAACCAGGTCCTCGGCGTGTTGGAGATGCGTGACCAGGCCGGCATCGAAGAGTTCGCCTCGACGACACCGTCCCGGCCACCCGCCGGTGGGCTCTTCGACGGCATCTCCAACGCCGACCTCGTCCGCCTCGGCGTGGACGCCGACCTGCTGCCCCTGCTGCGCCTCATCAGCACGGACCGGCAGTTGGAAAGCCTCGGTCGACGCCTGCCTGAGGTTCAACTGGACGTCCTCAACGGGCTGGCCAGCGGCATGCCCGTCGAGGAGGTCTGGGCCGAGGTGGCCGACCGCGTCGTGTCGGGCGTCGACACCGACGACCTCGTGGCGGCGGCCCGCCGCACCCCGGAACGGATCGCCTTCGTCTCCGGTCCGGTGGAACTGGCCGCGATCCTCGCCCATCCCTTCGACGTGTGGCGCACCTTCCTGCACCCCACGCAACGCGATGTCGCCTACCGGGAGACCTACAACGGCCCCGCGCTGGTCACCGGCAGCGCCGGCACCGGCAAGACCGTCACCGGACTGCACCGGGCGGTCTTCCTCGCCCAGCGGCTGCCGCAGGACGGGTCGAAGGTGCTGTTGACCACGTTCACCCGTGCGCTCGCCGAAGCACTCGACAGACAGCTCTACCGACTCACCGACGACCCTATGGTCCGGGCCCGCATCGACGTGGTCAGCGTCGACAAGCTGGCGTACGAGATCGTCACCCGCAGCGGTCGGAAGGTGGTGGTCGCCGAAGCCGAGGTGCTGGACCAACTCTGGGACGTGGCGGCGAAGGACGGGCCGACTTATGTCAACCGCGCTGGCCGGGTCACGACCTTCAGTAGCGCGTTCCTCCGGCGGGAATGGGAGCAGGTGGTCCTGGCCCAGCGGCTGACCACGCTGCAGGCGTACCGCGACGCCCCCCGCAAGGGCCGGGGCGAAGGCCTGCGGGCGGCTCAACGCGAGCAGGTGTGGGCGACGATCGTCGCCGCCGAACGTGACCTGGCGAAGCGCCGCCTACGCACGCACACCCAGCTCGCCGACGACGCGGCCGTGATCGCGCGCCAGTCCCCCGCGCGATACCGACACGTCGTCGTCGACGAAGGGCAGGATCTCCACCCGGCGCAGTGGCGGCTGCTCCGCGCTCTCGTCACGCCCGGACCGAACGACATGTTCCTGCTCGCCGACTCCTACCAGCGCATCTACGACAGCCAGGTGTCACTCGCCCAACTCGGCATCGAAGTGCGGGGGCGGACCCGGCGGCTCACCGTCAACTACCGCACCACCCACGAGATCCTGGATCTGTCGGTCCGGGTCCTCAACGGCGAAGCCACCACCGGCCTGGACGATGACGGCGACAGCCTGCGCGGCTACCGGTCCATCACCCGTGGCCAGCCGCCCGTTCTGTCACCGCACGGCAGCCGGGACAACGAGTTCGAAGCGCTCATCGAACGGGTCGGAACCTGGCTGGACCAGGACGTCGAACCCCACGCAATAGGCGTCGCCGCCCGCACCGGGCAACTGGTCAAGACCATCAGCAGGACCCTGAGTGAAGCCCACATCCCCGTCGCCGACGACAAGCGGGGCATCGACGGCGTACGGGTCGCCACGATGCACCGGATGAAAGGGCTGGAGTTCCAGTGCATCGCGATCGTCGGCCTCGACGCCGGGGTGCTACCCGCCCCCCACGCGATCACCTCGGCCGCGGAGGACCCCCACGCCCACAAACAGGACCTGCAACGTGAACGCTGCCTACTGTTCGTGGCACTGACCCGGGCCCGCGACATGCTCTACCTGTCGCACAGCGGAACGCCCAGCCCGCTGCTGCCGGCGGTCGCGCAGTGAGCACGCAGCTCGCCACCGGTGCCCCGCAACTCGGCGAGGCGGCACGGTCCGTCTGGGGCAAGACCGACCGCAAGGGCACCTCCCCCGTCGGTTGGCTGCCGCTGTGGCGACACCTGGCCGACGCCGCCGACGTCGCCGGCAGATTGTGGGACCACTGGCTAAGTCCCGCCGTACGCCGACGCATCGCCGACGAGCTACCCGGCGGGGACCCGGACGCCCGGACCCTCGCGGTGTGGCTGGCCGGAGTACACGACATCGGCAAAGCCACACCCGCCTTCGCCTGCCAGGCCTCCCACCTGGCCGAGCAGATGCGCCACCAGGGCCTCCGCTACGACCCGGAGTTGATCCGCGCCGACCGCCGGTACGCCCCGCACGCCACCGCCGGGCACATCGTGCTGGCCGACTGGCTGCAGGAGCAGGGCTGGACCGACCCGCACCCGTACGCGATCGTGGTCGGCGGCCACCACGGGGTGCCACCGACCGACGAGAACCTCCGCGACGTGCAGTTCCGTCCCCACCTGCTCGGCAACCATGCCTGGCGGCAGGTGCAGCAGGAACTGCTGACCTGGATGACCGACCGGGCGGGGGCCACCGAACGACTCACCGCCTGGAACGACGCCCCACTTTCCCAACCGGTGCAGGCCGCACTCACCGGCCTCGTCATCGTCGCCGACTGGATCGCCAGCAACGAAGACTTCTTCCCCTACACCCTCGACGACGTCGGGACCGACCGGCTGACCGCCGGCTGGGAGGCGCTGGGCCTCCCCACACCATGGCTGCCGGTCGCACCGCCGGCCAGTGTGGACGACCTATTCGGCGCACGGTTCGAACTACCCGCCGGTGCCGTGCCGCGGCCGGTGCAGCGGACCGTCGCCGACCAGGCCACCACCATGCCGACACCCGGCATGATGATCGTCGAAGCAGCGATGGGCGAAGGCAAGACGGAGGCAGCGCTGGCGGCCGTGGAGATCCTGGCCCGCCGTACCGGAGCCGCCGGCTGCTACCTGGCGCTACCCACCCGGGCCACCAGCGACGCCATGTTCGGCCGCATGCTGTCCTGGCTGCTCCGCCTGCCAGACGCGCAGGTCGGCCGAGGCGACCGCGACGTACGGCTCGCCCACGGCAAGGCAGCCCTCAACCCCGAGTACGACCAGCTGCGCACCACGACGCTACCGACCGGCATCGCCCAGGACGCCGGAGGCGCCGACATCGGCGTACACGCCTGGCTGGCCGGACCGAAGCGGACCCTGCTGTCCAGCTTCGTCGTCGGCACGATCGACCAGCTACTGTTCGCGGCGCTGCGCGGCAGACACCTGGTGCTACGCCACCTCGGCCTCGCCGGCAAGATCGTGGTCATCGACGAGGCACACGCCTACGACGTCTACATGAGTCGCTTCCTCGACCGCGCGCTAGAGTGGCTCGCCGCCTACGGCGTGCCGGTGGTGGTGCTCTCCGCGACGTTGCCGGCACAGCGGCGCGCCGACCTGATGGCGGCCTACGACAGGGGACGGCTCGGGCCACCACCGAAACCCACCTGGCGCGATCGCGGCAAGTCGGTCGTCGACCACTACGCGGCGGTACGCAGCGACCTGCGCTACCCGCTGGTGACCGCATCGGGAGCGGAGCGGGGCGGTACGACCATCAGCTGCGCCGACTCCGGCCGCAGCATCGAGGTGCAGGTCAGACCCCTGGACGACGACCTGCCCACCCTGGCCAGGCTGCTCCGCGACCAACTCACGACCGGCGGCTGCGCGCTCGTCGTACGGAACACGGTCGCCCGGGTCCACGACACGGCGGCGGCACTCCGGGCAGCCCTCGGACCGGACTTCCCGGTGTCGGTGGCGCACTCCCGGTTCATGGCCGTCGACCGCGCGGCGAAGGACCGCTGGTTGCGCGACACGTTCGGACCGCCAGGCGCAGGCAACCGCCCCCACCGGCACATCGTGGTGGCCAGCCAGGTCGCAGAACAGTCCCTCGACATCGACTTCGACCTGCTCGTCACCGACCTGGCCCCGGTCGACCTGGTGCTACAGCGCATCGGCCGGCTGCACCGCCACCCCCGCCCACGGCCCGACCGGCTCACGACGCCACGCTGCTGGATCACCGGCACCGACTGGACCTGCGAACCGCCGCAACCGGTCAGCGGCTCACGCCGCGTCTACCACCCGGCGACCCTGCTGCGCAGCGCCGCCGTCCTCCTGCCGCATCTCGACGGCGCACCACTACGCCTCCCGGCGGACATTCCAACCCTCACCCAGGACGCCTACGGCGACGTGGCCGTCGGCCCACAGTCGTGGCAGCCCACGATGGTCGAGGCAGAGGCGAAGCAGCGCGACGACGTCGCCGCGAAGGAGTTACAGGCCGACGGCTACCGGCTGGCCGAGGTCGCCGAACACGGGGTGCCGCTCATCGGGTGGCTCACCGGCGGCGTCGGCAAGGCCGACGACCACACGGCACTGGGTCACGTCCGCGACAGCGACAGCGAGTCACTCGAGGTCCTACTGCTGGTACGGACAGCGGACGGACTATCGATCCCCCCATGGATCGACGGCGGTGGGGTAGTTGTGCCAGTCGACTCCATGCCCGCGTGGGACCTGGGTCGCTCCGTCGCCCGCTGCACCCTGCCGTTGCCACTGGCCATGACCGCTGCCAACGTGATCGACGAGGTCATCGCCGAGCTGAAGCGTCGGGTCGACGTCAGCGCCTGGCAACAGAGCCCCTGGCTTGCTGACGGGCTCGTCCTTGACATTGATAGCAACCACCATGCCCGCGTGGGCCCCTTCGATCTCGACTACGACCTTCACGAGGGTCTCCATGTCATCCGTGCCGGCTAGGAAACCCCGCCTACGCGGGGAACATGGCTGCGACCCAGTGTGCTTAGGGATCACCCCTCGCCCCGAGGGAGCTTGGCAACCAGTGACCGCGCTTTGCATCTCCGCACACAGTGTGCTTAGTTGTTTCAGCCGGCCGAGTCGAGAGTAGACGGTGGTGAGCAGCTTGACAAACCCAGATTCAGCAGCCGGATTTTCCCTGGTGGACAAGCCGTGGATCCCGGTGCTGGATGTCGCAGGCCAGCGCCGTGAGTTGTCGCTGTCGGACCTGTTCGCGCAGGCCGGTGACGTACGCATGATCGCCTGCGAGTTGCCCTCGCAGACCTTCGCGATCCTGAGGCTGGCGCTGGCGATCCTGCACCGGGCCACCGACGGCCCGCCCGGCGAGACCGCCTGGCAGTCGCTCTGGCGGGACCGACAACTACCACTGTCGGACATCGCCGACTACCTCGACGCCTTCCGCGGCCGCTTCGACCTCCTGCACCCGGAGCACCCCTTCTACCAGGTCGCCACGCTGCGGGCGGAGAAGGACAACACCTACGGTCTGGAACGCCTCATCGCGGACGTCCCCAACGGCATGCCGTTCCTGACGTCCCGGGCGGGCTCCGGCCTGGAGTCGATCACCCCGGCGGAGGCCGCCCGGTGGCTGGTGCACTGCCAGGCCTACGACACCTCGGGCATCAAGACCGGAGCGGTCGGCGACCCTCGGGCCAAGAAGGGCAAGGGCTACCCGATCGGCGCCAGCCAGCTCGGCTGGCTCGGCGGCATCTACGTCGAGGGCGACACTCTGCGGGATACCCTGCTGCTCAACCTGGTGCCGATCGCCCCCGGCTGGCAGCGGGCCGATCAGCGAGACCTGCCGGTGTGGGAACGCCACCCGCAGTCGGCCGCCGAGGAAGCTGATGTGACCCGCGGCCCCTGGGGCCTGCTCAGTCTCTACACCTGGCAGTCCCGACGAATCCGGCTGTTCGGCGATGCGGACGGCATCACCGGCGCCATGATCGCCAACGGAGACCGTTTCGAATGGCAGGACCGGCACCTGCTGGAACCGATGAGCGTCTGGGGGCGCAGCGGCCCACGCGAACGCGAACAGAAACGAACCCCGATCTACCTCCCCCGCCCCCACGACCACACCCGCGCGTTGTGGCGAGGACTCCAGACCCTGCTGCCGCCCCCGCCACCACGCGGCGGCGACGCAGCGGAGCGGCTGTCACCGATGGTCCTACAGTGGCTGGCGCGGCTGACCGTCACCGGCGTCATCAGTCACCACATGCAGGTCCGACCCCGCGCCGTCAGTGTCGCCTACGGATCGAAGCAGTCAGTCATCGACGAGGTGTTCAGCGACGCACTGGCCATGAACGTGCTGCTGCTGGTCGAACACTCCGCGCTGCGCGCGACGGTCATCGACGCCAGTGCCGACGCCGAGGCCGCAGTCCAGGTGCTGCGCCGCCTCGCCACCAATCTGGTACGCGCCGCCGGCGGGCGCGACACCGACAGTGGCGAGGCCGACCGTGCGGCGGAGCGCGCCTATGCCGTACTCGACCGCGCCTTCCGCGACTGGCTGGCGACGCTCGGCCCGGACAGTGATCCCGTAGCCGAGCGGGCGTGGTGGCAGCGCCAGGTGCGGCGGGCGGTGGACCGGCTCGGCCGCGAGCTGGTCGCCGCCGCCGGCCCGGCAGCCTGGGTCGGCCGGCCCGGCGTCGACCGCGCCGGCAAGGCGGTGCACTACTCAAGTTCGCAGGCCGAGGCATGGTTCCGCACCGGCCTGGCCAGGGCGCTGCCCATGGCGGCCGAACGCACGCAGCAGCGGCAGGAGGAGAAGGTATGACTGTGGTCGACCTCGAGCAGGCGGGCACCCCGAGACGTAAGCCGTGGGTGCGCTCCTGCGGCGAACTGGGCAAGCACGTCTCCCGAACGGTGGGCGTCCTACAGTCGCGACTGCTGCGCGACGCGCCCGACCCGGAGGCGGTGAGCACGCTGGCCCGCCTCCGCCGCGGCATCGGTCGGGTGCCCGGCTTCGACTACACCCTGGAGCGATACCTTCAGGTTCCCCCACACCTACTGGGCCGCCGGCCCGCCGACGATGCCGAGGCGGCCGACGCCGAGTACGCCGCCCACGACGCGGTCACCCTGTACGCGCTGCACCAACAGTCGCGCCGGGAACGCATGCACAGCCCCGGACACGGCCTCGGACAGGCCCTGGCCGCCCTCGTCCGCGCCTCCAGGTCACCAGAGGGGGTGCGGCGTCGCTTCGCCGCACTGGGCACCGCCAGCTCCTACCCCGAAAGCGTCTACCACCTTCGCAGCCTGATCGTGATGCTGCGGGAGCACCAGATTCCACTCGACTACGGCCTACTCGCCGACGACCTGCAGACCCTGCGCCAACCCGGCGGTCGGCCCCGGGTGCAGGCCGTGTGGGGCCGGGAGTTCTTCCGCAGCAACTTCAACGATGCCACCGACACCGACAGTGTCACCCCCGACCCTGAGGAGAACGCGTCATGAGCCGCACCATCATCGACATCTACGTGCTGCAGTCCGTACCGCCGAGCAACCTCAACCGGGACGACACCGGCTCGCCGAAGACCGCCATCTATGGTGGTGTCCGCCGTGCCCGGGTCTCCAGCCAGGCATGGAAGCGGGCCGTCCGGTTAGCCTTCCCCACCCTGGTCGACCGTTCCCAGCTCGGGGAGCGGACCAAGCGGGTGGGCGAATCCCTCGCTGCCCGACTCAAAACCCTCGACCCGAGCCTGTCCGACGAGGCGGCATCCGCCCTGGCAACCGACGCCTTCGCCGCATCCGGCCTCGCCAAGGCGGAAAGGAGAAGAGGCGACGCCAAGGACGCCGAATCCGGTTACCTGCTGTTCCTCAGCCGCCGACAACTGGACAACATCGCCGCTGCTACCCTGGAAGCCCACCGCGCCGGTGAGTCTCTGGACAAGAGCCGGTTCAAGGCGCTGGCCAACACCGACCACTCGATCGACATCGCCCTGTTCGGGCGGATGGTCGCCGACATGGCGGACATCAACGTTGACGCCGCCTGCCAGGTCGCGCACGCCATCAGCGTGCACGCCGTCGACAACGAGTTCGACTTCTTCACTGCCGTCGATGACCGCAAGGCCGACGCCAGTGAGACCGGCGCGGGCATGATCGGCACGGTCGAGTTCAACTCGTCCACCCTGTACCGCTATGCCACCCTCGACGTGGACGCGCTGCACCGCACCCTGGGCGACGGAGACGCCACCCGAGCCGCCGTCGAGGCGTTCCTCACGGCCTTCGTCCGCAGCATGCCCACCGGCAAACAGAACACCTTCGCCCACCGCACCCTGCCCGACGCGGTGCTGGTACGGATGCGCGACTCCCAGCCGATCAACCTGGTCGGCGCATTCGAGACGCCCATCCGGGAAACCCACACCGCCGGCCGGGTCGAACTGGCCGCCGCCGCCCTGGCGAAACACACCGTCGCGGTCGAGAACGCCTTCGGCGAGCGACCGACCGCCAGCTGGGTCACCCAGGTCGGCGAGAAGACCGCCGTGCTGGCCGACCTCGGCAAGGCGGTCAGCCTCGACGAACTGGTCAACGGCGTGGGGGAACACGTCGCCCTGGCCCTCGGGCAGCCCGCATGAGCGTGCTGGCGCTCAGGCTCGCCGGCCCGCTGCAGTCGTGGGGCTCGTCCAGCCGTTTCGCCCGCCGCGGTACCGAGATCGCACCCACCAAGAGCGGCGTGATCGGCCTCCTCGCCGCCGCCAAAGGCATCCGCCGCACCGAACCGCTCACCGAACTGCTCGGCCTGGAGTTCGGGGTACGCCTGGACCAACCCGGACAGCTCCTGCGGGACTTCCAGACCGCCCACTCCCTCGACGGATGCACCAGCGCACCACTGACCTACCGCTACTACCTGACCGACGCCGCCTTCCTCGCCGTCCTCAGCGGCGAACGGGAACTGCTCCACGGCCTGGCCGAAGCCCTGAGCCGCCCACAGTTCCCCCTCTACCTCGGGCGTCGCTCCTGCCCACCCGCCGGTCCAATCAACCTCGGCGTCCACGACCTGACCCTCGACGGCGCACTGACGACATGGCCCTGGCTCGCCGCGGACTGGTACCGGCGCATAGCGGCCAGCCCCATCCGGTTGGAGATCATCCGGGATGCGCGGCCAGACGAACCGGTCACCGAAACCGTGCCCGACGAACCGGTCAGCTTCGACCCCGCCCACCGGCAACACACCTGGCGCTCGGTGCTACGCCGACACGTGGACGTCACCAACGACCTCGCGGAACGGGCCCACGTCACCGACCACGACCCGATGAGCCTGCTGGGAGGCTGACCATGTACCTCACCCGGTTCCGAATCAACGTCGCGCGCCGGGGTGCGCGAAAGCTACTCTCCTCACCCCACGCCATGCATGGCGCCGTCCGCGCAGCCTTCGCCGCACCCGAAGACCACGAGCAGGCCGGCAGCCGCACCCTCTGGCGACTCGACACCCCGGCCACCGCAACCGTGCACCTCTACATCGTCAGCCCCGGCCGACCCGACCTCACCCACCTCGTCGAACAGGCCGGCTGGCCCACCACTGAAGCCTGGGTGACCCGTGACTACGACGGACTGCTCCAGTCCCTCCGCCCCGGCCAGCAGTGGGCATTCCGACTCACCGCCAACCCGACGCACAGCGGCCGGAAGACCGCCGACGCGAAGGAGACCCAACGCTTCGGCTACCTGCGGGAAGAGGAGCAGATCGGATGGCTGACCAGCCGCGCCGATCGCCATGGCTTCGCCATCGCACCGCAACACGACGGTCTACCCAACCTACGGCTGCACCGCCGCCAGGCCCAGACCTTCAAACGGGGCATGGGAACGGTCACGCTCACCACGGTGACGTACGACGGCATTCTCCAGGTCACTGACGCCGACGCCGTCCGCCGCGCCATGACCAGCGGAATCGGGCATGCCAAGGCGTACGGCTGCGGCCTACTCACCCTCGCTCCAGTGACCTGACCACCACAACTCGACCGATGAATCATCCCCGTAGCTGACCGAGCGTGCCCTACTCAGTGGAAGCCCCTCTCCTGGCAGGCCACCAGGACGTGGAAGGCCGGCGCCGCCCCCGACTTCACCACCAAGATGCGCCGGATACTGGGCCTCTACGACCACCCACCCGCCGATGGCTGGGTGCTCTGCGTGGACGAGTTCGGGCCGCTGAACCTGCAACCCCGCGCCGGACAAGCCTGGCGGCCCGTCGCACACCCGGTGCGACTACGGGCCACCTACACCCGCAGTGACGGTATGCGGCCGGCCTGGTTCTGGCGCGACGACCAGACGATCGTCGACTGCGACGATGAGGAATATGCGGTGGTCCGCTCCTGCCTCGGTCCCCGCGACTGGTTCTTCGACCCGGCCTGGCACTACTACCCCGACTGGATTCTGCTGGCCGCTATCGACACCTACCGGCAGATGTTCGGCGCGGCGCCTGGCCCCATGGGGGAGGGGTGCCGGAATGCCGCGCTGGCTGCCGGCCCGTGGTGGCCCCTGGACACGGTGGCATGATGACGCAGTGCCCGTCCGTCCTGCGAGTCACCGGCGGCGGTCGGCTGCACGCCGACGGCGAGCCAGCGGTCGCCTGGCCCGACGGCAGCGACCTGTGGGCCCACGACGGCGTCGTCCTCCCACCGCAATGATCACTTCCGGGCAGTGTGGGTCGCTGCGAGAACATGGCATGCCGTGCGGCAGACCGTCCGCACTCGGAAATCACTGGGGCACATGCGATGATGTCCCTCATGAGCAGCGACGCCAGTCCCGACGTGAGTGCTCTTGCGATCAACGTCACCATTCCCGAAGAACTCCGTTGGACCGACACCAGACACGGTCAGGAATTCGAGTTGACCACGTTGAACGTTCGCATGCTGAAGGATGGACACCTCGCGGCAAAGGCCTACGGCCGGCCGATCAGCGGTGGCCGCGGCACGTATGTTTCTTTCCCGATGTCGAACAAGCCCGAACTGGCCGCACTGGTTGCCGAGGCGGCCAATCAGGCCAGCGCGCTGTGGGCGGGGCACCGCGGTCTCGGCTGACTCGAGGGGAACCCTACCGGGCGCGCGTGGTGACCGCCGCGTTCGTCAATGGATGTTGCCGTTCGCCCTGGTGGCCGGTGCCATGCCGGCCATGAACGCCGCAATACCGACTGGCAGGTGCCGCTTCGCGGAGGACGCCACGGTCGGCACTACGGGCGAGTCTCGCGTCAAACCGTCCACGGCCCTGCCCGCGCTGCTTCACCGAGCCGTAAGCCATCGCACGGCCGGTACGGGCGTCGATACACCTCGCGTCATTGCAGGTGGGCGCAAGTCGGCGCCCGGAGCGAGTCGTAGCGGTGCTTCGCCGACGGGCGCGGGCAAACACGGAGAGCGCCCGAGGCCACGACCTGGCACCGAGGGCGTGACCCCGGTCGTCAAGGCGACCGCGAACGGCACCGTGCGGGTTGTCGGTGGCCGGGCTGCGCCATTGGCCCGACCACCGCAGCCGGCTGATCTACCGCACCATGCCTATGCGGGTTGCGGGCGCACAACCCCGCTTGCAGAAGGGTCTAGATGACGACCGGAAGCCGCGTCAGGCGCCAGTGGCCGGGCAACTGCATGCGCTCGGTCCGCTCCAGTTCCGCCGGCTCGACGGCGAGCGACAGGTCCGGGATCCGGGTAAGGAGAGCGTCGAAGGCAACTTCCGCCTCCAGCCGGGCCAGCGAGGCGCCGAGACAATAGTGAATGCCATGGCCGAACCCGACGTGCGTCTCGGCCTGACCAGACCGGTGCCGCTGCACATCGAGCCGTTCCGGGTCGGCGTACTGACGCGGGTCGTGGTTGGCCGAGACGAACACGAGCAACACCGCGTCGCCGCGCACGATGCGGGTGCCGGCGATCTCGAGATCCTCGGCGGCGTACCGAAGCCGGCTCGTGTGCACCGGCCCGCACCAGCGCATCAGCTCGTGCACCGCACTCGACACGGAGCCGGGCTCGTCCCGTAGGAGGCGCAGCTGGTCGGGGTGGCGGAGCAGGGCAGCCGTCCCGTTGCTGATCAGATGGGCCGTCGTCTCGTGGCCCGCTAGCACGAGCGTCACCACGAACGTGACGATCTCGATATCGCTGATGCTGCCGTCCTGGTCGCTCTGGCCGCGGATGAGCCCACTCAGCAGGTCGTCCCCCAGCTTCGACCGGCGCGCCCAGATCAACTGGTGGGTGTGCTCGATCATCGCCGGGAACGAGGTGGCGAGGCGCTCTGGCCGCATGGTGATGAGGTCGTCGCCCCACTGCTGCCAGTTGTCCCGTTCCCGCTCGGGGACACCGACGAGATCGCAGATGACGCGAATCGACAGCGGATAGGCGTAGTTCGCGAGCAGATCCACGACGCCATCGGAGGCAAGCTTGGGTAAGCGTTCCAGGAGTCCTTTGGAGATGTTCTCGATCTGTGGCCGGAGATCGAGGATCCGACGGGCGGTGAACTCGCGCGCGACCGTTCTGCGCAGGCGGGTGTGTTCGGGCGGGTCGGTGTCAAGCATCGAACCGAGAAGATAGGAGCGCAACTCCTCGGGGATGGCGAGCATGTCCATCATTTTCGTTCTCGGGTCTTCCGCAGGATCCCCCGGTATCGAAGCCGGCGTGTTCACGAGTCGGCGATCATGCAGCATCACGCGGACATCGTCATAGCGGGTGATGAACCATGCCGGTGTGCCGTCGAGGTACCGTCCGGCAACGACCGGCGCCAGCTCACGCAACCGCCCGTAGCCGCCGAAGGGGTCGGTCATCAGGGCAGGGTCCATCGCGTGCGGCGCTCCGGGAAGCTCCGCCTGCGAGACGAGTGAAGAGGTCGACATTCGCTTCGCCTTCTACTGGCTACGTCAGTCCTGGTGGACTGTGATGGCACGGACCGGGCATCCGGTCTCCGCCTCACTGGCCGAAGGGCTTTCCGCACCATTCTCGCCGGCGGGCAATAGATAGCTGATTCCCACTTCATCCTGGGCGAACACGCCGGGAGCGATCAAGATGCACTGCCCGCTACCGATGCAGCTGTCACGATCGATGCTGATGCGCATTCGGGTCGCCTCCCAATCGGCCTTACTCGGCGGTTCGCGATGAAGACGCTAGCTCGCCGGCATTCTGGCGGGCAAGCTACTCCCAGCTCCGGATGTTCGGTGTGTCCCGCTGGCGGGACACACCGAACGCGAACGGAAAGGATGTCATGAGTTCCGGCGAAAATGTCAGAAACATCGACTCTACACTCACTTCAATCGATGCGTGGTTGACCGACTACATTGCTGCCCATCATCCTGACATCGGTCGCCTCGGGCCCATCTGCCCCTTCGTCACGCCCTCCCGCAAGAACAAGAGCATGGAGTTCCGCGTCCGGCTCGTCGGAGACTCCCCCACCCAGGACCTGCTCGAGGAGATCGCCCGAAGCAGCATGCGCGAGTACGAGCTTGTCTCGTGGCAAGGCCGAAACCCCATGCTGCGTGCGCTCGTGGTGATCCTTCCGGATCTTCGCGCAGAGGACACCGTACTGCTCGACGAGGCGCAACGCCTCGTCAAGGACGAGTTCGTGGCGCACGGACTCATGATCGGCCAGTTCCACGACAACTGCGAGGTGCCCGCGGCGCGGAACCCCGATTTCGCGGTGAGCAGGGCACCGGTGCCGTTGCTGGCGATCCGCGCGATCGCTCTGCACGACATCTTCTTCCTGTCAGAGCATCGACACTGGTTTGAGAAGTACCGGGAGAAGTTCGGCAAGTTCTACACACCGCAGTTCACGGAGATGGACGACCCGGTTCGGGTGGAGCACTACCGGCGCGCGGAGCGCCGCTACAGGGCCCCGGCAAAGTCGTTAGGTGATGCCGAGTAGTGCGAGGGGGCGTGTGCTGTCGCGGGCGTGGTGGCGGTTGGCGGCGGCGATGTTGGTGATGCCGGCGGTGCGCAGGGCGCCGATCGCGGCGTTGCGCAGGGCGGCCATGACCTGAGGGCCAGTGCCGGTGCGGATCTGGGAACGGTCCTCGTCGTAGGTGACGTCCCGGACCCAGTGGATCTTGTTTTCGATGTGCCAGTGGCTGCGGATCCATGCGGCCAGTTGTGCGGGCTTGGCCTGGTGCAGGCGCAGGCTGGTGATCGTGTAGACGGTTTCGGTGGTGAAGCGTTTGGGCTGGTCGAGCCGTCGTCGGCGACGGCGGATCTGCAGCGCCTGCGCGGCGTGGGGGAACTCGATTCCGGTGAAGACGCTGAGGATCTTGAGTGTGCGGATCTCGCGGCGGCCGTGGCCGCGGTCGGTGTCGCGGGCGGCTTGCGGGACCGCCCGCCAGGGCAGGCCGGTCAGTTGGGCGTGCAGGGCGGGCTGGTTGGCCTTGACGGTGAGGATCCAGTCGGCGCCGCGTTCGGCGAGGTAGGCGACGTGGTCGCGTTGGCAGTGCAACGCGTCGACGGTGATCACGGTGTCGCGCAGGTCGCCGATCTGGTCAAGCAACGGCTGGAAGCGGGTGATTTCGTTGGTCTTGCCGTCGACGTCGGTGCTGGCCAGGACCAGACCGCTGGCCTGGTCGCAGGCGGCCAAGACGTGCCGGGCGGCGGCGTAGGCGGTGCGGGATCCACGCAGCGTCTTGCCGTCGACCGCGATCACTCGTCTCGCCGCTGGGGTCTCGACCGTGGATCGAGCGGCGAGCTAGCCACCGATCGCCGCGGTGAGCCGGTCTGCGTCCAAGGCCTGCAACAGCCGGCGAATCATCGCCTCGGACGTGCGCCGATCAGGGTCGATACCCAACGCCAACGCGGTCGAGGCGGGAACATCAGCGACCCACTCGGCGATCGCCGCGTACGAACGGTAGCCGGACACCACGGCGCACACCGCCGCCGTCACCACCACCGTCAGCCGATACCGCACTCCTCGCCGGGCCCGAGAATCCGGCAGCACAGCCAACGCCACCGGCAGTCCAGCAGCGGTTTCAGGCACCGTGACAGCCGGTGCGCACGACAACGACGAGATCAGCGATGATGGCAGCGCGGGCATGGCTCACTTCGGACGGATCAACAAGGCCTCGAGAACCTCGATGATCTTCTGAAGCAGTCATGCCCGCCCTGCTACCACCAGCAAGGGCGCGTCTACTCCAACCACCTCAAGCCAGACACCCCACGACTTTGCCGGGGCCCTGCCGACCGACCCTCCGCCGCATCGCCCGCCCACCCCCTTGATATCATTACGCCGTAAAAAGACGTTCCGGCAAAGGAACCTGACGAGGAGACGGTCGTGGCCCTCTTCGCCGGGCAGGGCAACGTAGGCCGGTCCATGGCTCTGCTGTGGCGCCGGTCCGGGGCCACGCCCGTACGCACGACTCCGGGCCCGAAGCCGGCGCTGAGCGTGGATGCCGTGGTGGATGCGGCCATCTCCCTCGCCGACGCCGATGGGATCGCCGCGGTGTCCATGCGCGCGGTCGGCGAGCGGCTCGGGCGCTCGGGCATGGCGCTGTACACCTATGTGCAGAGCAAGAACGAGCTCGTTGACCTGATGTACGACCGCGCCCTGGCCGAGCTGCCCGCCGCGTACCCACAGGACCATTGGCGTGCGGCGCTCATCTGCTGGGCCGACGACCTGTGCGGGTTCTACCTGCGGCATCCTTGGGCCTTGCAGATGTCGACTGCCCGGCCGGTCCTGGGCCCGCACGAGTACGCAATGTTGAATACCGTACTGGGCATCCTGTACCGCACCGGTTTGTCCTCGACGACGCTGCGCCGGGCCGTCGGAGTCCTGTTCCACTTCGTCCGCGGCGCGGCACAGACCATCGCGGAGGCACGGCAGGCGCCGTCGGCCACCGGCGTCTCGGACGACGAGTGGTGGGCAAGCCGGTCGATGATGCTCGAGGAACTCGCTCCCGACTTCGCCCAGCGCTTCCCCATGGTGATGCGACTCGAGGGAGCCCGGGACGCGCCTGCGGACGAGCCGGGGATGCGGCACGGCGGCGGTGTCCCCCATCAGGAACAGGAGGCCCGAGAGACGTTCCAGGTGGGGCTCACCGTCCTGCTGGATGGAATCGACGCGGCTCGGGCGAGGGCGGTCGCGGAAGGGCCGGAAGAAGGGTGACCCGACCGGCAGCCGGGGGACCGGAGATCCTACCGAGTGCGCGCAGGCGGCGCGCAGCCTCGGTCAGCGCCTCCGAACGCTTGCAGAAGGCGAACCACACCAGCGACCTGCCGGCCTTCGCGGCGACGCAGAACGCGCCCAGCCGCCACGGCAGCAATCCCGCACCGGCAGGGCAGCGACCGGCAGAGAAACCGTACTCCAGCCCCCACCAGCAGCGTTGGTGGTCGGCGATGGCCGAGCGCAGGGCCGGGACGCCGAGGCCGGGAGCGTACTGGTTCTGCCCGCACCGCACCGCGGCGACGGCGGCCGCAGATAGCTCGGCCGGACCGTCGGTGTCAGGAAAGCCTTGACCCACGTTGATGACACCGGTTCGGACAGCCAGTATGGACATCTCCGCGAAGACGATGGTGCCGAACTGGCGCACTCTCGTGACGAGCGGACCCGACGTGGGGCCGCGGGGCGGACGGTCGTACAACGCCCTACTCGGTCACCTCGTCGTCAGGATGAGCAGACGATGAGCATCGACTGCAGCGCGCTCTTTTCCGTGGCCTGCACGGTGAGTTTCCAGTAGTGCTTCGACGCAATCCACATCTTGCTGCCATGTTGCCGGGTCCTGATCATCGAGCCTTTTCCAGGCTGATCTTGCGGCCCAGGATGGGTATGGCAGGCCCGGTGATCGATAGGTGCGAGACTCCAGGTAGGACAGCTTTCGACCAAGACTCGAAGCCCCGACCGGGAGCCTCGCCATGCTGTCCTACCCCGCCACGATTCCGTTGTCCAGCCGCACCCTGAACCACCTCGCCGAACGCATCCGCGGGCACCGTAAACAGCGCCGATCTCGGTGGCGACGCCTCGACCCCGGCCGGCAGACGCTGCTGGCTCTCGCTCACCTGCGCAACGGCGACACCTACACCCGACTCGCGACCGGCTTCCAGATCGGCATCGCCACCGCCTGGCGGTACGTGCAGGATGCGATAGCCCTGCTCGCGACGGCCGCGAACGACCTGGCCACCGCCATGGAACGGATCCGCCGACTGGCGTACGCGATCCTGGATGGCACCCTGATACCGATCGACCGGATTGCCGACCAGCGGCCGTACTACTCCGGGAAACACAAGCGCCACGGCGTGAACGTGCAGGTCATCGCCGATGCCGCTGGCCGGCTCGTCTGGGCTTCGCCGGCGCTGCCCGGTTCGGTTCACGACCTGACCGCAGCCCGAACCCACGGCATCATCGACGCGCTGAGCAGGGCAGACGTGATGACCTTCGCCGATATGGGCTACCAAGGAGCCCGCGGCAGCGTGCGCACGCCTTTCAAGCGGCACCGCTTCCGGCCGAAGCTGTCACGCCGGCAGAAGGCCGTGAACCGCGCCCACGCAAAAATCCGCGCCCGCGGCGAACGCGCGATCGCCACCCTCAAGACCTTGAAGATCCTGAACAAGCTGCGCTGCTGCCCACGACGAGCGACCACGATCGCGCAGGCCATCCTCGTTCTGCACCACGTCGAAGCCAACCGCTACGCAGGATGAAAAGGGCTGTGAAGGTAGGTGTTGGCTGGCCTGGGGCTGGCTGGCAGGGTCAGCGTCATGATCGCGGCTGGGTGTGGCTCATGAAAATGGTGGCCCCACGAGGTGCTCTCAGTGAGATCTGCCCATCCGGTACGTGGTCGGGCGCCGGCCCTGCCCCTCTCGGTGGCTTGATCAGAAGCTTGCCCGGTCCGTTGCAGCGGATCGTGGCTCATCACAGTCCTGCCTCGAGAGCACACATCTCCCGGGCCGACGCCGTCACGACGTCTCCCCGGGAAGGCAGTACGCCGCAATGGCCATCGTCGCAGACCAGTACGACTTCGTCATCGGCGTGGACACCCACGCCGCCTCCCACACGCTCGCCCTGATCACCGCTGGCACCGGCGCAGTCGGGCAGCAGGCTCAGTTCCCGACCAGCCCGTCAGGGCTGCGCCGTGCCGTCGACTGGATCCAACGCCACACCCACCAGGCGCCGACGCTGATCGTCATCGACGGCGCCGGTTCCTACGGCGCCACCTTCACCGAGCAGCTTTCTGCAGCCGGCTTGACCGTCGCCGAGGCCCCCGACGTTGCGGCCACTACCCGGCGTCGCCGTGGCAAGAGCGACGTCGTGGACGCCGTCGCGATGGCTCAAGCAGCTCGTAGCCTTGACATCAACGAACTGTGCTGGCCACGGGCCGGCGGCGATCGCACAGCCCTGCGCGTCCTGACAGCGGCCCGCGAGCAGATGAGCGGCGAACGCACCCGCGCGGTCAACGCGCTGACCGCGCTGCTGCGCACCGTCGACCTCGGCATCGATGCCCGCCGCGCCCTGACCACCTCGACGATCACCGCCGTCGCGGCCTGGCGCACCCGCAGCGACAACCCCACCCTGGCCGTCTGCCGAGCCGAGGCGATCCGGTTGGCGCGTCGCATCCGTGCTCTCGACGCAGAACTCGCCGCCAACCACACCGCGCTGCACGAAGCTGTCACCGCGCAAGCACCACAACTGCTCGCCCTGCCAGGTGTCGGCGCCGTCGTCGCCGCCACCGTTCTGCTGGCCTGGTCCCACCCTGGCCGCGTCCGCTCCGAAGCCGCGATCGCTGCCCTGGCCGGCGCGTCACCGCTACCGGCCTCATCAGGCAACACCACCCGCTACCGGCTCAACCGCGGCGGCGACCGACGCCTCAACCGAGCGCTCTACACCGTCGCGCTGGTCCGCATGGGCCACGACCCTCGCACCCGCGACTACGTGACCCGGCGCACCCGCGAGGGACGCACCAAACGCGAGATCATGCGCAGCCTCAAGCGCTACATCAGCCGGCAACTCTTCCGGACCCTGAACAGCGCCCACTCAGCCACCAGCACCACTTGACAGCTATAGAAGCATCTCACTGTCTCGCCCCGGTGAGATGCAGCAGAGCCCGCGCCGCGAGGCGGTAACCGAAAGAGCCCATTCCCACGATCACGCCACTGGCCAGCGGGGCGATCACCGACTCGTGGCGGAATTGATCCCGCGCCCACACGTTACTGAGGTGAACCTCGACCCACGGCGGCGCATAGCTGGCGAGGGCATCCCGTAGGCTCCAGCCCGCAATCATCAGCGCGCCCGGGTTCACAATCGCACCCACCGTGTCGAGCCGGTGTTCGTGGATGGCCCCGACGAGTTCGCCCTTGCCGTCGCGCTGGATGGAGAGCACCTCCCATCCGCGCTGGCGCACCTCGTCCCCCACCGCCTTCTCGATGTCCGCGAGGGTGTCCGTGCCGTAGATTTCGGGTTCACGCTCACCCAGGATGCCGAGGTTCCGACCGTTAAGCACAAGCAGGAGCCCATAGGTCCATGATGTTCGGTGGCCCCGTGCCGCGGTATCACCAGATACGGTAACCCTGCGCGCCGCATTCAGCCGGCGGGGGGCGTCGTTTCCGGTCGCGCGCCGGCTCGGTTGTCCGCGCGCGCGGGATCGAGCGCCGCCTGCCCAGGACCGGAGTCCTGCGTCGTGATCTCGGGATCGTTCTTCGCCAGCGACGCGTCGGCCTCACGGTCAATGCGGGCGACCGCGAAGCGTAGGAGCGGCGGCGCCATCAGTGAGGTCGCGATGGCAACCAACACGATGACGGTGTACGTGTCCGGGGTCAGTACACCGAGCCGCAGCCCGGTCATCGCCACGATCACCTCGATGACTCCGCGGGAGTTCATGCCCGCACCCAGTGCCAGCCCCTCCCAACGGCTCATCCGGCTGAGCCGAGCACCGAGATAGGCCCCGGCGAACTTGCCCACGATCGCCACGAGCAGCACCACCGCCGCGGTCAGCAACACCACCGGTTTGGCGAGTGCCGTGAGATCCATTCGCAGGCCCGCGGTGGCGAAGAAGACGGGTGCGAGGAAGGCCAGCACCGTGGTACGCAGGGGCGCCAGCTTCGCCGCGTCGAGTTCGCCACTCGAGCCGATGAGGACACCGCAGACGAACGCTCCGAACACCGGCTCAAGCTCCAGTGCCTGCGTCGCAGCTGCCGCCAGTAGAATGAGCAGAGCGACGGTGGCAACCGTCGTGGCCGCCTCCGCCGACCGGTTCGCCAGGCGCAGCGCCCAGCGGACCAGGGGGCGAGCGACGAACACCGCGACTAGGACCACCGCGACCGGATGAAGCAGCGCTTGCGTGGCCCCGCCGGCAGTGAGCCCTGATGCAGCCATCGCGGAGACGACCGACAGCAGGAACCAGCCGACCACGTCGTCCACGACGCCGGCCGCGAGGGTGAGCTGGCCGACGCCGCGGTGCAGCAGGTTCATGTCGATCAACGTCTTGGCGATTACCGGGATGGCGCTGACGCACATCGCCACACCGAGGAACAGTGAGAACGTAGCGGCGTCCACACCGTCGGGCACCATCGAGCGCGGGAGCAGGTACCCGGTGGCGACGCCAAGGCCGAGGGGTATCAGCAGGCCGCCGAGGCTCACCCGCACCGCGGTGGCGCCACGCCGGCGGACCAGGCCGAATTTCAGCTCGATACCGGTGATGCCGACGAGCAGGACCACGCCGATCTGCCCGACCGCGTCGAGCAGGTGCATCTGCTCGGGATCCGACGGCAGCAGCCATCCCGAGAAGCCGGGCGCCACCGCTTGCAGCAGCGACGGCCCGACGATGACGCCGGCCGCAAGCTCGCCGACAATGGCGGGCATGCCGAAGCGCATGGCCAGCCGCCCCAGACCGAGCGCGAGGCCGAGCAACACGCAGATCTGCAGCAGGAGCAAGAGCATCGAATGCGAGGCGATCGTGGGTAGGGGTGCGGCGTACAACGGCATGGGGGTAGTCACGTGGGTCTCACCCTCGGCTGCTCAGCGGGAAACGGAGGCGATCTCGGGCAACGAACGGACCACGTCGTCGCAACGACCGGCCGGCGGCAGTCGGTGTGCGTGGCCGGTACGTGCCCGCACATCTCGCTGGCGTACCTGCTGGACCGTCGCGGTGACCGAATCGTACGGAGGGGGCATACTCGTCGATTCCCTGTGGACGGGCGACTGCCTGGAGGCAACGTAACGCCTGGGCCACGAGCAATCATCGCCAACTCTGGTATCACCTCGGCACCGTCGGCAACGGCGGCAGTCCGGACAGCAGCATCCCGAGCAGTGGCGTCAGGTCGGTGATCGATCGCAGTCGGCGGGTGGCCGGACGCAGGGAAACATTCATCCTTGGCCTGCTTCACGTCTTGGTGACGGCAATCAGCTGTGGCCCGTGTGAGGTTGCTGGCGAAGCTCTGCCGGTGGCTGGTCGTCCAGGATCTGGTGCCGGAGCGCCACGCCTCCGCCAGCGGAGCCACGTGGTCGACGTCGGACGCGGCCGTCCAGGTCGCGTCGTCGTAGGGGCTATGCCAGGTCCCCGAGACCGCGGCGCAGGCAAAGTCAGTCACGACGGTCGTGCCGTCGCGCTTGAGTACGGTCTCCTGGGTGTCGCCGGCGCCCCTGATGGTGGCCCAGTGCGGGGACAGGTCACGGAGTACCCGGACGGCGTTCCCTCACTGGTGAAGGTCAGCGCGTCGAGCTGGCTCTGTGCCGTCGACTTGCCGGGAATGTTCGGCGGGGTCGCGACGGCGGCCGCCGGGAGCCGCGTCACGGAGAGCGTAGACGCGGCGCAGAAGGCCGCGAGCATCGCCGCGCCGGCGCATGGGCGGATCGAAGAGCACCCGCTGATCTCGTCTCATAACGCGGGGCGCGGGGTGCATGATCTACGGGTTCGCGGCGCTGGCGATGCGGTTGAGGGCCGTCTTGGCGAGCCGACGGATCTCCAACCGGTCCGGGTTGCGCACGTTGACAAAGGACAGCACGTCGCCCTTGAGTGAGATGGCCCAGCAGCCCTCGATCCGGTAGGGGTCTGCAGTCGTCAGCCAGCGCGCGAAGGTGACGTCGTCCTCTTCCTCGAGCTCGAGCTTCCGCACGTCGAACTGAGCACCGTCATTCAGCTCCATGCGGTACTCCCAACAGTCGCGCAGGGCGGTCCGGAACTGCTCGTAGACCTGCGCACCGGTCCCGTCCTCGAATTCCGTGACGTTGTGGAAGACCACGAGCCCGGCGCCGCTGGTGAACAATGCGGCGGCGTGGTTCTTGGTCGCCGGGTGCGAGCCGCGGCTCAGCGCGTTGATAATGTCGATCAGGGTGCGGCCCTGTTCGTCACCGGAGAGGAAAACGGGGTCATAGGCCGCGCTCGGCTCCTCCCCGAAAAAGGAGTCGTCAAGATCTTCCTCGGTCAGCAACAGATGCTCGAAGGCCGTCGCCGTCATCGCGCCTCTCCCATCTGCCGCACCAGGCTCAGCGGCCGCATGTCGGTCCATTTCTCCTCGATGTAGTCGAGGCACGTCTGACGGTTCGTTTCGGTGACCACGACCGCCCATCCTGCGGGGACGTCAGCGAAAGCCGGCCACAGCGAGTACTGGCCCTCCTCGTTGATGAGCACGAGGTAGGTGCCATCCGGGTCTTCGAAGGGGTTCGACATGAGGCTCCCAACGGAAATGAATTCGATGCTCGGCAGCGTGGCCGGCACGGCGATGGACATACCTACGAATTTCCTGCCACCCCGACGGAGTCAACCCAGGAATCACAGAACGCCATTCTTACCCGCTATTCCGCACCACTTTCTCAATGAACCATAACATCAGTCGGGCGCCATTTCCAAGACTCGTTCGACAATGCCGGAGAAACGATCCGGGCTCGGGCGGAGGGGGCCGGCGCGACCCCGGCGCCGGCACCGGTCGTCGTCCCGCCGGCGGGACGACGACCGAACATGACCAGGCCACACTGATGCGCGTGAGTGCATGGAGCATCGGCCGGATGTCGGCGGGGAACTCCGTGTCCGCGACGACACCGCCGAACACCGTCCGGCCCCAGCAGGACACCCACAAAGACCTACCCGACGACCGGCGGCTGCCGCGAACGCCGGGCGACGACCCGCGCGCCGAACGCCAGGAGCGAGATCACCGCCAGCGCGAGGAGTAACAAGACCATTCAAATGGTAGTCACGCTTGGTGGCCTCTCGGTTGCCGCGGACGTACCCGCTCGAGTGCTGCGGCGAGAACGGCGCCCACCTGCGCCAGGGACACCGGACGACTCAGCATAGTTCCGTGGTCGCCGGTGACCAGGTGCGTCTCGACCCGGCCGGTCAGGTAGGGCACCCAGGCTGCCGCCGTCGCCTCCGGGTCCTGCTGGTCAGTTGTGGCCAACAGCAGGATGTCACCGTCGAACACCGCGGGGCGATAGTCGATCATGAGGTGCGTGTTGTTCGTGAAGATGGCCATGATGGACCGGAGACGCTGCTCGTCGAGTGAACCCATGGCGCTGCCCCGGTCCTGCAGGATTGCCATCACGTTGTCGAACGTGAAGGCTTCGTCCGCCAGCGACTCCGGGTCGAACGCGACGAGCCGGAGCAGGTACTCCAGATGCGATCGCATCTCGTCCGCACCCAGGCCCGGCACGCCCTCGTGAGTGAGGTCTTGCCAACCGGGGTGCACGTCGAGCACCGCGAGCAGCGCCACCGTCCGGCCACGGCGCTGCAGCTCCGTCGCCACGGCATGCGCCGCGAGCCCCCCGAACGACCATCCCAGAATACGGTACGGCCCGTTGGGCCAGATCCGCTCGACCTGGTCGGCATAGTCAGCCGCCATCTCCGTCAGCGAGGCGGGCAACGCCTCGGTCGGCTGGTCCAGCCCCCGTGCCTGCACCGCATAGACGGGCGTATCGGCGCCGAGGTGCCGGATCAGGCCCACGTACGACCACCCGATTCCCCCGCCGGGGTGTAGGCAGAACAGTGGCGGTTGGTCTCCGCCGCCGCGCAACGCGAGCATGACCTCGTAACCGCTGCCAGAGTCCTCGATGTCCAGTCGGCCGGCGACTCCAGCCGGTGTCGGTGCCTCGAACAGCGCTCGCAAGCCCAGATTCACGCCGAATGTCGCCTTGATGCGGGAGATAAGCCGGGTGGCCAGCAGCGAGTGTCCGCCAAGATCGAAGAAATCGTCGTCGAGCCCCACCGCGGACACGCCGAGCAGCTCAGCGAACAGCTCGCACAGCACCTGTTCCTGCGGCGTGCGCGGTGCCCGCGAGAGGCGGCTGGACCGCAGGTCGTGCTGCGGCAGGGCGGCCCGGTTCAGCTTTCCGTTCGGGGTGAGCGGAAGGGCATCGAGGGGTACGAACGTCGACGGCACCATGTACGCGGGCAGATGCTCCCGAGCGAACTCTCGCAGCGCGGTGACGAGCTCGGCGTCATGGTGTGTCGCCGTCGGGTCGTTCACGAAGCGCCTCAATGATGCGCGCTCATCCGATGGCCGGCCGGACACCGCCGGAGCGCCGCAACCGGCCACCGGGACGGGCGAGGCCTCGTCGGGAGCCATTGCGGGGTCGACAAACTCCACATCGATGCGGTCACGCGCGGTGTCGGACCACCGGACAGAGACCCGATAGGACAGTCGTTCTCCCCACTCGTACCAGTCCTCCACGGTGGCCTCCGCGGGCGGCACCGGCGCCATGTCACCGGTGGTGAGCGCATTGGCCAACGCGACCTCCGCGGCGACGCGCGGGTTCGGTGCTCCCACGAGGAGCAGACGCGGCGGACGGTCGCGCTCGAGCCGGGCCACGACCGCGGCCACTCCGCCGGCCGCCGCCCAGTCCAGCGTCGGCGGCCCAACCGTGGCCTTCGGGGCTCCGGTCCACTTGCGCAGTACCACGTCGTAGCGGAACTTTGTCAGCTCGGTGTCGTGCCGGCCGCGCTTGAGACGCACCGACACGTCGCCGAGCTCCGGCAACCGGGAGCGCAGGGCGGTGAAGAAGTCCGGGTCAATGAGGAGTTCCTTCTCGAGCCGGATGGCCTGGGCCACCGCGTCACGCAGTTCCGCGGGGTCGGTCGAGCCGAGCCGCGCCGCTTGCACCCCCACGGTGAGAGCGTCCAGCAGGCGCAGGTTGCGGACGTCGCCGATGAACACGGCGCCGCCTGGAGCGAGCAGCCGCAGCGCACCCTCCAGCACGTCGACGAGGTAGTCCACGTGGGGAAAGTACTGGACCACCGAGTTCACCACGACGGTGTCGAAGTGGCCGCGGGGAAGGTCGTCGAGCTCGTGCGCTGCCCGGGTATGCAGATGAACCCGCTCGGCGACCTCAGGCTGGCCCGCCAGTCGCCGCCGCAGCGTGTCGATGACCCGCCCGGCGAAGTCCGTCGCCACGTACTCGACGACGTCGGGCGCCAGGTGCGCGAGCAGGAGGCCAGTGCCGACACCGATCTCCAGGACGCGTTGGGGCCGCAGCTCGCGGATGCGCTCGAGGGTCCGGTCCCGCCACTCCACCATCGCCGCACGGGCGATGGGTGCCCCGTCGTAGCTGCTGTTCCAGCCGGTGAAGTCCTCACCGAGGTCGTCGTCGCCGGTCGTCTCGTACAGTGCGTCGTGTACCTGCTGCCAGTCGCTGACCTGCTCCTTCTCGAGCGCGACATCGCGCTCGGCCGGTCCCGTCACGACATAGGCGACCAGCCGCTGGTCGTCGGCCACGTCGTCACGCACGACGGCCGCGACCTGTGTCACCGCGGGGTGCTGCAGGAGCACTGCCTCGACCTCACCAGGCTCGATGCGGAACCCGCGCAGCTTCACCTGGTGGTCGACCCGACCCATGTACTCGAGCACGTATTCCGTCGTCCACCGCGCGAGATCACCCGTGCGGTACATACGCTGCCCCGGCACACCGTAGGGACACGCGACGAACCGCTCGGCGCTCAACCCTGGTCGGTGGAGGTATCCGCGGGCGATGCCCGTGCCGGCGAGGTACAGCTCGCCAACCACGCCGGGCGGGACAGGCTGCAGGTTGGCGTCCAGCACGTAGGTGGACATGTTGGCCATCGGCCGCCCGATAGGCACCGAGTGTCCCAGCCCGGCCGCGTCGGCCGCCGGTACCGGGTGGTAGCTGGCGAACGTCGTCGCCTCGGTAGGGCCGTAGCCGTCGACCACTACGAGGCCGGGGTGCGCGTCGAGCACCCGCCGCACCGCCGCGACCGGTACCGCCTCGCCGCCGGCCCACACCTGCTGCACCTGCGCGAAGCATTCCGGTTCGAGGTCGGCTACCAGGTTGAACAGCGAGCTGGTCAGCCATAGTGAGGTGATACCGCGGCCCGCGATCGCGTCGGCTAGGGCGTGCGCATCGAGCTCGCCGGCCGGGGCCACCTCGATGCGTCCGCCCGACAGCAGCGGAACCCACAGCTCATACGTGGAGAGGTCGAAGGCGACGGGCGAGTGGAGCAGCACACGACGCTGGGCCGGAGAACGCCAGCACGGATCCGCCACGAAGTCGACGATGTTGCGGTGGGTCACCACCACGCCCTTGGGGCGCCCCGTCGAGCCGGAGGTGTACATGACGTACGCCGCGTCGTCACCGTCGAGATCGACCCGCGGGAGCGGAGCCGCGGTGACCGCCTCCGGTTCCGGAGCGAGCACGCGCACCGGGGTGTCTGCTTCGCTGTCCGGCAGCGACGCCGCGTCGGTCAGCAAGAGCACCGCGTTCGTCTCCGCCAGTACAAGCCGCTGCCGGGAGTCGGGATAGCGCGGATCCAGGGGCACGTAGGCCGCACCGGCGCGCAGCACGGCCAGGACGGCGACGACCAGCGCTCGCGACCGTTGCATGAGCACGGCCACCGACGTGCCCCGACCGACGCCGCCTGCTACCAGCTCGGCCGCCAGCCGTGCCGACCAGTCCTCGAGTTCCGCATAGGTCACGGTCGCACGCTCGTCGGCCACCGCCACCGCGTCGGGCGTGGCCGCGACCTGCTCGGTGAACAGGTCGACGACGCTGGCCCGGCGTACCGGCGCGACGAGGCCGACGGCGGCGGCGAGGGCCTGCCGCCGGTCGTGGGCGGCCAGCAGCTCCAGCCGGCTGATCGGCCGGTCCAGGTCGGCGACCGCGGACTCGAGAAGCTGCAGCCATCGGCCGAACAGGTCGCGGACCGTCGCGGCGTCGTAGAGGTCGCTCGCGTACTCGACCACGCCGCTCACGCCGTCCGGGCCGCCGTCCGGGCCGCGCTTCTCGGCGAGGCTGAAGAACAGGTCGAACTTGGCGGTACCGGTGCGACCGGGCGCGACGTCCACGCGCAGGCCCGGGAACTCGAACACGGCATCGGTGGCGTTCTGCAGCGCCAGCATCACGCCGAAGAACGGGTGCCGGCCCAACGACCGGGGCGGGTTGAGCCTTTCCACCAGATACTCGAACGGCACGTCCTGGTGGGCGTACGCCGCCAATGAGGTATCCCGGACCTGGGCCACGAGCTCGACGAATGTCGGGTCGTCGGAGAGATCGGTGCGGAGCACCAACGTGTTGACGAAGAAGCCGACCAGGTCGTCCAGGCTCTGGTCGGTACGCCCGGCAATGGGGCTGCCGATCAGGATGTCGTCGCCACCGCCGAGGCGGTTGAGCAGGGCCGACATGCCCGCCTGCAGGACCATGAAGAGCGTCGCACCCGACCGCCGTGCCAGATCGGCGAGTCGCACGTGTAGGGCCGCGGGTATCTGCACGGCGACGTAGTCGCCGTGGTAGGAGGCGACGGCTGGACGCGGCCGGTCCGTGGGTAGCTCCAGGTCGGTCGGCGCGTCAGAGAGCTGGTGCGTCCAGTACCGCAGCTGGCGCGCCAACAGGCTGTCCGGGTCATTATGGTCGCCGAGGAGCTCGTTCTGCCACAGCGTGTAGTCCGCGTACTGCACCGGCAGTTCGTCCCACTCCGGTTGGGCGCCCACTGTGCGCGCTGCGTACGCCCGGGCGAGGTCACCGGCGAGCGGACCCAGCGACCAGCCGTCCCCCGCGATGTGGTGCAGCACCAGCAGCAGTACGTGCACGTTGGTGGCGAGCCGGAACAGGTCGGCGCGCAGCGGCGGCTGCGATGCCAGGTCGAACGGGTACCGTGCGGCCTTCTCCAGAACCGCCGGCAGCTCGTCGTCGGTGACGTGGTGCTCGGCGAGCGCCGGGGTCGCCGAGCCCGCGTCGAGCACGAACTGGTACGGCACTCCCGCATCGTCTGAGAAAATTGTCCGCAGGCTCTCGTGCCGGGCCACGACGTCGGCCAGCGCGTCCTGCAACGCCTGCCGGTCGAGGTCGCCGGTCAGCCGGAGTCCGAGCGGGATGTTGTAGGTGGGACTCGGGCCTTCCATCTGATGGATGAACCACAGCCGGCGCTGGGCGAACGACAGCGGAAGGCGGTCCGGGCGCGGCCGTCGCGCCGGCGCGGTCCGGGCCTGCGCCGCGTCGTCGAGGTGCGCGGCGATACCGGCGGGGGTGGCGGCCTCGAACAGGGTGCGTAGCGGCAACTCCACGCCGAACGTCGCCCGCAGCCGCGCGATCAGCTGGGTGGCCAGCAGCGAGTGGCCGCCGAGGTCGAAGAAGCCGTCGTGCACTCCCACCCGCGCCGTGCCGAGCACCTGCGCGAAGAGATCGCAGACGATCTGCTCCTGCGGGGTACGCGCCGCCCGGCCCGACCCTCTGCCGAGGATGTCGGGGGCCGGCAGGGCGTCGCGGTTCAGCTTCCCGTTCGGGGTCAGTGGCAGAGCGTTCAGCGGCACAAATGCCGCGGGCATCATGTAGTCCGGGAGCCGGTCGCGCAGATGCTCCCGGAGCCGGCCAATGAGCGCCCCGGTGCTGCGGCCGGTCAGCGGGCTGTTGGTGAACGACGACAGCGCAGCTCGGGACAGCGGTGAGATCGCGGGACGGTACAGCTCGGCGGGCGGCCCGCCGGGGTCGGCCGCCCCG
>NZ_JBMKNR010000005.1:0-18965 GCF_049863385.1 Micromonospora sp. WMMD723 | reverse complement strand
ACGTCGAGATGACGTAACACCTCTTGCGCCAGCGCATAACTTCCGGCAGCGATGAACTGCTGCCTTCGATCCATCGCCTTGGCGATGTCTGGGAGGGATTGCAAGTGGTAGTCGAGGGGAACTGACTGACCGTCCAGGTCGATGACAGCTCCGCCGGCGGCATGGAGAATGTAGTGGCCCGGCGCCAAATCCCAAATGGCAAAGCCCTTCGCGAACTCCAGCACGCCTTCGGTGAACCCTGCGGCTACATGACACAGGCTCACTGAGCCGAAGTCGACCCCGATCCTTCCGCGACTCTTGCCGTGCTTGTCTGGCTCATCAAGGGCGCTCATTAGCCGCTCCTGGGAAGCCAAGGGAACCAGTCGCTCACCCGGCTTCATGAGAAAGTTCGTGAGAAGCGACTCCGATAGGCGTTTGTGCGGCCGTTTACTAAGCGTACGAGACTGGCCATCGGCGGTAAGAGCGTATGCCCGATCCTTCCCGTCGTCATGCCGCGCTGCCACATAGAGCCGAACATGATGGTAGATGTCGCCCACCACTGAAACAATTGGACGGGCGAGTGCTCGCGAATAGATCATAACGTGCGTATAACCGAGCAGGCCGCGTACAGCCAGTTCACTGGTATCGAGTGGATCGACGAGCACGCAGAGATCCGGATTTTCGTCCGTTCCGACAATCTGCGGTTCGCCCTCCTCTGAGGCATACACGAAGGAGTCGAGGTGACGACTCATCAATTCGCGGTAGCGCTCATGCATCCACATGTCGTGAACCGACAAGAAGTTATCGGAATGTCTGAGGTTCTCACTTTCACCCACCCTGCCCGTGAAGGCGGCTTCCATGAGCTTAGGGCGGACTTCCAGCATGAGGGTGTCAACTACTTCTGCCGTTTTACTAGCAAGCTCGGGCAAACGAGTCACGCTAATCATTGCACCTCCGAGTGCTACCGTAGTTCGAGGGGTGGTTCGATACCGGGCGGACCCATTGTCGCAGCTATGAATACTGCCGAGAAGTCTGCGGCACGCATAATTTGGGCTCCGGTCAGATCATCGAAGCTGTCAACCTCCAAGTCCACCTCCTTGGTCATTGCCCCAAAAACGGCGAAGTAAATAAGGGCTTGAGGGTATCTACGCCGAATTTCGCCAGCAAGGAACCCGACGACATCCGCTTGCTTGACCTCGAAGTCGCAGATAAGGATCGAGGGCGCCTCGCCGATCTCTGGATAGAAGGAAGTCGGCGCAAGAGTGACGCTGTCTCTTACCTTGTTACAGCGGAGATAGCCGATAGCACACCGGGAGAACTGGGCGGACGCTAAGAAGGTGGCCATAGTAAGACCAGCCTCGTTTACGCCAAAGCAGACATCAATGTCAAGACGCCAACCCATGTTTTTGATCTGACGAATCAATCGCTCGATCCCAAAGCCAAAGGTCTCCCAGTTGAGATGGAGAAGATTTCCTGGCCGAGGGTTAGGCAGCGAGAAAACGCATATTTCGGGATTTGCGTAACCGATCGTCGGCACCATCAGATTAAAATCCGGCCCTATTTTGAGCTGATCGGCGTCTTGTTGATCTGATTTACCGACTGAGCTGATGAACGATCGGTTTGAGCGAGGACCCAACTTACCTGACCATCTCCTGAGTGAGAGTTGATCTTCTGCGGGTAGTCGCTCATATGACTCTGCGACTAAATCGCCTGGCGACACATCTTCGACTGCGACTCCGAGCGGCCCTCGCCCGTAGGCTTCAGCAAGGATGAGCAGGCTGGAGAACGGCGGCGGCGAACCTGCTCCTCGACTACGCGCCCAGGTTTCCCATGCGTTGATGGTGGTCCCCCCGAGGCTTGTCTGATGCTCGGTCACCTCGTTATATCGCATGGCCGCCTGGTCCTGCGAGAGTCCCGCTGCGTAGCGGAACGCCTGAATGCTGGGGACGTCCGGATTCCGGCTGATCAACTCGGCTGCCACGGCCTTGACTGATGCCAACTGCTGCCACAGTTGCTTGCCCTGCCGAGCCAACTCCCGGCCCCGTGCCTGCGGACTCATGCTCTGGCCAGCGGATGTTGAGATGCCCATGATGCCCCCTCGGCAGGTCGGGCGCTAGACGCTGTGATGGACGGCGATCGGAACACCTTACCCATCCGAATGGGCATTGGTGACACCACGACACGTTTTACCTGTTCAAGCCTGCCCAGCGACTCGTCCGTCTACGGCCGTGATGGCAGGTGCGTCCTCCTAGCCAGCCGGGCAGTCTTCTCTTGGAAGCGACGCCTGCGGTATCTGCTCGGACGCTCAAGGCCGATGTGCGTGTCTGGCGTTCCGGGTCAATAGCGGTCGCAGCCTGCCGTGGATGTCTCCCTGACGCGACTAAAGATGAAGACGTTCCGCAAGACGATTGGAGTGAATCGCTGTGCCTGTTGTCAGGCGGCTTGCGTTGCTGCTGGTGGTGCCCCTTGTGGCGACCGTCCTGTTCGCGGCGTGGGGGGTGGCATCGACCGGGCAGCGGGCGCGTGCTGCTGATCGGCTTCAGGCGTTGGTGGCGGTGTCGGCGGTGTCGGGTGAGGTGGTCGACGAGTTGAGCCGGGAGCGCCTGGTGGCGGCGCAGTTCCTGACGGGTTCGTCCGCCAGCGTCGACCCGCTGTTGGCGCAGGTGGCCCGTACCGATCGGGTGGTCGCCGACTACCGGCAGCGGCACGGCCGGTTCGGTGCCAGGGATGTCGAGGCAAGCCGGTTGTTCGCGGCCTTCGATGGGCAGCTCGGGCAGTTGCCGGCGTTGCGGGACCAGGTGCGAGGCCGGTCGGTGTCGTTGACCACGGTGTTGGTGCGCTACCGGGTGGCGGTCTCCCAGGGGTTGGCCGTACGGGAGGCCGTGGGGCAGGTCGGTGGCGCGGACGCGCAGATCGCCGATCAGCTCCGGGTGGCGGCGGCGTTGTCGCGGGCTTCGGAGTACGCGGGTGTCCAGCAGACCACGGTCCTGGCCGGCGATGGCGTGGTGGTGACCCAGGCGGCGCAGCGGGAGCTTGCCGCCGCCCGCGCCGGTTACGAGGAATCGTTGCTGACGGTGGCGGACGGATCGTCGGGGCGGTGGCGGTCGTGGCTGGACCAGGCGTTGACCGGGCCGGGCGTGCTCGCCGCCCAGCGGTTCGACGACGAGGTTTCCCGGGCGCGGGTGGGGTCGCGGTTGCGGGTCGACGCCGCCGACTGGGTGCGGGCCACCGTGCAGCGGCGGGACCGGCTGCACGGTGTGCAGACCCGGGTGGACGCCGACATCGCCGCCGAGGTGTCCCGGCGGCGGGCCTCGCAGTGGGCGACGACGGCGGTGCTGACCGGTGCGGCGCTCACGTTGGTGGTCGTGGCGGGTGCGTTGACGGTGTGGCAGGGGCGGGCGTTGGCGCGGCGGTTGCGGCGGGTCCGCGACGCGGTGACCCGGGTGGCGTCGCGGGACCTGCCCGACCTGGTGCGGCGGGTCTCCGCCACCGATCCGGGTGATCCGTCGGCGATGCCGTCGGCCCCGCCCGCGCTCGCCCCGACCGGCCGTAGCCGGGACGAGATCGACGAGGTCACCGCCGCGTTCGACGCCCTCGCCATGACCGTGTACGAGACGGCCGCCGATCTGGCGCGGCAGCGCCTGGTGGCGGCGGGTGCGGTGGAGGCGGTGGGTCGGCGGTGTCAGGGGATGGCGCACCTGCTGATGCGGGAGCTGGACCGGGCGGAACGCGACGAGGCCGATGAGAAGACGTTGGCGACGTTGTTCGCGGTGGACAACCTGGCTGCGCAGTTGCTGCACGCGACGCAGAGTCTGCTGGTGCTGTCGGGTCGTGCCCTCGGCTCGGTACACCCGGAGCCGGTGGCGTTGGTGACGGTGGCGCAGGCCGCGTTGAGCCGCATCCGGGAGTACCGGCGGGTGGTGGTGGGGTCGGTCGACGGGCGGGTGTCGGTGCCGCCGGCGTTGATCGACGACCTGGTGCACCTGCTGGCGTCGCTGCTGGACAACGCCACCCGTTACAGCCCCGGAGAGACGGTCATCAGTGGGCATCTGCTCGGTGACCAGGTGGTCGTGCAGGTCATCGACACCGGCGCGGGCATCACCCCCGATCTGATGGCCCGGTTGAACGCGGAGCTGGCCGCGCCGGCCCCGATGATCGCCGTGGAGCACATCCGCCGGCAGGGCGTGGCGACGGTGGCGATGCTGGCCGCCGTACACGGGCTGCGGGTGCGGCTGGTGGCGGGCCAACCGCACGGGACGGTCGCGGTGGTGGAGATCCCCATCAGCGCGGTCCTGATCGCCGCCCCACCGCCGCCGGTGGTGGGGCCGGCGTTGCCGGCCCGCCGCCCGCGCGGCCACGGCATGGACGCTCCGACGCAGGCGCTGCCGCTGATCCCGGCCCCCCGCCCGCCGCAGGATCTGCAGCCCACCCCGGTCTACGAGGAGACGACCCGGCAGTCACCCGTGTCGCCGTGGTTCGTCGAGGGCGCCACCGTCCATCTGCCGCCCGCCGGACCGGCCCCCTACGGCGGTGCCGCGACGACCGTGAACGGCCTGCCTAAACGGCAGCCGATGCGCACCCCCTTCGCCCCGCCCACCGTGTCCGCCAGGCCGCCCAGTCGCCGCCCCGACGGGTTGGCGGGCACCGCGCGGGCCTACCAGCGGGGCCTGGGCCACCGATTTCCCCAGCCGAAGGAAGGCCAGTGATGAGTGATCTGAGTTATCTGCTGTCGAACAACCTGACCCGGGTGCCCGGCGTCAGCCAGGCCGTGGCAGTGTCCGTCGACGGGTTGTTGCTGGCCCGCACCGAGGGCCTCAACCGGGCCGCCGCGGAACGGCTCGCGGCGGTGGCCGCCGGGCTGCGCAGCCTGCTCAACGGGGCGGCCCGGGACTTCGGCGCGGGCGAGGTGCAAGGCACCATCGTCGACCTGGCCAGCGGCTACCTGCTGTTGACCGCGCTCAGCGGCGGGGCGTCGCTGCTGACCCTGGTCACCCGCGAGGCGGACCTGGCGTTCGTGACCGAGGAACTGCACCGGTTCGCCGACCAGGTCGGCGACCAGCTCACCCCCGGCTTCCACACCACCCTGGTCGGGGCGGGACGCCGATGACACCCGCACCCACCCTCCCCCGCCCCGCCCCTGCGGTGGCACCGCCGCAGGGGGTGAAGATCGTGCTGACCGGCCCGTTCGGGGTGGGCAAGACGACGCTGGTCGGCGCGGTGTCCGACATCGCCCCGGTCACCACCGAGGTCCGCATGTCGGCAGCCGCCGCCGAGGACGTCTCCCACACCCCGGCCAAGACCACCACGACGGTGGCGATGGACTTCGGCCGCCTCGACGTCAACGGGGTGACCGTCTACGTCTACGGCACCCCGGGCCAGGAACGGTTCTGGTTCATGTGGGACGCCATCGTCCGGGGTGCGGCCGGGTCGGTGGTGCTGGTCGACACCCGGCGGCTGGCCGAGGCGTTCCGGCACCTCGACTACGTCGAACACGCCCGGCTGCCGTTCGTGGTGGCCGTCAACGACTTCACCGACGCCGACACCTACCCGCTCTCGGCCATCCGCGAGGCGCTGACCCTCGGGCCGGACGTGCCGATCGTCGACATCGACGCCCGGGACCGCGACAGCGTCCGCCGGCTGCTCATCACCCTCATCGAACACGTCCTCACCCGCACCCGGCCCGCCCAGCCCCTTGAAGGAGCATCACGATGACCCGTCTCCGTAGCCGGTTCCGACGTGGACTCGCCTCGGCGACCGCCACCGCCGCTCTGCTGACCGCCGCCGCCTGTACCAGCGCCCCTGCCGACCCGGACGCCGTGCGCATCGGACTGCTGGTGTCGCTGTCCGGCACCTACGCCACCGTCGGGCAGGACATGCAGGCCGGTTTCCGCCTCTACCTCGACTCCCACGGTGGTCGGCTCGGCGGCCGGAAGGTCGACCTGGTGGTGGGCGACGAGGGTGACGGCCCGGCCACCGCCGTCCCGGCCGCGCAGAAACTCCTCGAACGCGACCGGGTGGTCGCCCTGACCGGCCTCGTCGGCGGGGCGACCGTCGACAAGGTGCAGGTTCTCACCACCGCCCGGAAGATCCCCCTGCTCGGCGCGAACGCCCGGCCGGCGTTCACCTCGGAGGGCGGCAAGCCCCGGGATCTGACCTACACCTGGCACACCTCCTACAACTCCGACGAGCCAGGGATCGCCATCGCCGAGCACGTCAAATCCCAGGTCGGCGACGGTGCTGTCTACGCGATCGGCCCCGACTACCAGGGCGGCTGGGACGAGCTGCGCGGCTTCACCGACACGTTCACCCGCCTCGGTGGGAAACTCGCCAACCCCGACGGGAAGGCACTGTTCACGCCGTTCCCGGCCACGGAGAACTTCCTGCCCTACCTCAATAAGGCCGCCGAGACGAACCCGGAAGCCGTCTACACCTTCTACGCCGGGGCGGCGGCGGTGGCGTTCGTCAAGCAGTACGCCCAGTCCGACCTCAAGGACGTGCCGCTCTACGCCGCCGGGTTCCTCACCGAAGGATCGGTGCTCACCGCCCAGGGCCCAGCCGCCACCGGCATCCGCAACGTCCTCAACTACAGCCCCACCCTCTCCAACGCCGCCAACCAGGCGTTCATCGCCGCCTGGTCCGCCGCCGGCAACTCCAACCCACCGACCACCTTCGCAATGGCCTCCTACGACGCCGCCGCCATCCTCGACCGCACCCTCGCCGCAGTCGCCGGGAACGTGACCGGCCCGAAACTCAACGAGGCGATCGGGAAGGTCGGCCGGGTCACCAGCCCGCGCGGGGACTGGCAGTTCGAACCAACCGAACACCGACCGGTGCAGCGCTGGTACCTGCGCGAGGTCCGAGCCGACGGCCCGGTGCTGTCCAACGTGCTCGTACAGGACCTCACCACCCTGCCCGCCACCTGAGGGGAGTGGTTCGCATGGGCACCTACCTGATCCCCGGCCTCGACGGCATCGCCTACGGGCTGCTCCTGGCCATCGCCGCCGCCGGACTGACCCTCGCCTTCGGCGCAGGCGGCGTACTCAACCTCGCCCACGGCACCCTCATCGCCGCCGGCGGCTACGTCGCCGCCACCACCAGCACCGGCACCTGGCCCAGCCTCGCCGCCGCCGTCACCGCCGCCACGGTGGTCGGCGCGGCCGGCGGCGGCGTCCTCGCCGCCGCCACCGCCCGGCTACGCAGCCGAGGCCACCTCGACCAGGCACTACTCACCTTCGGCATCGCCCTCATCGGCGCAGACCTGCTCACCACCGTCTTCGGCGCGGACATCCGACGCCCCCAACTACCCGCCGCCCTGGACACCACCCTGACCATCGCCGGCCACCCCTACCCGGCCGACCGACTCGCGGCCCTCACCGCCGCCGTCATCATCGCCACCATCGGGTACGCGGTGCTGCACCGCACCCGCGCCGGGCGGCTCATCCGCGCCACCGTCGATGACCGACACATGATCGCCGGCATCGGCGTCAACCCCCGCACCGTCGACACCACCGTCCTCGTCGCCTCCGGTGCCCTCGCCGGCCTCGCCGGCGCCCTCTGCACCCCGATCCTCGGCGTCGGACCCGCAACCGCGCCAACGACACTGCTGCTGTCCCTGGTCATCGTCGTCTGCGGCGGCCTCGGATCAGTCCCCGGCGCGGTGATCGCCGCGATCGGCGTCGGCATGGTCCAGACCATCGGCGTGATCACCATCCCCGCGCTCGCCCCGTACCTGCTGCTCGGCGCAATGGCCCTACTCCTGCTCACCCGCCGCCGACCCCTGCCCGGAGTGCCCGGATGACCGCCCGCCTCCCGCTCCCTCACAGCTGGAACGACCTGTGGCGGCGGGTGCCCTGGCTGCTACCCCTCGTCGCGGCCACCACCCTCGCCGCAGCGTCGGACGGCTACTGGCCCGCCACCGTCGCCCGGATGCTGCCCCTGGCACTGCTCGCCGTCAGCGTCGCCACCGTCACCGGCGCGGCCGGACTACCCACCCTCGGGCAGGTCGCCCCCTACGCCGCCGGCGCCTACACCACCGCCCGCCTCGCCCTGGCCGGCCACACCTTCGCCCCCGTGCACCTCGTCGCCGCCGCGCTGGTCGGCGCGGTCACCGCCGGACTGCTCGGCATGCTGCTGGTCCGCCACCGGGGCACCGTGGTGTTGATGCTCAGCCTCGCCGTGGCGGAACTGACCACGATCACCGCCACCCAGTGGCGCACGGTCAGCGGCGGCACCGACGGCCTCGCCGGCATCCCCGCCCCACACCTGCTCCCCGGCACCCCACACCTGACCGCCGACCAGCCCGTGCTGCTCTACGCCACCGCCGTCACCACCGCCGCGACCGCCGCCACGATGGTGCTGCTGCACCGACACCGCCTGCTCCTCACCGCCGTACGCGGCAACGAAACCCGCGCCGCCGCCAGCGGCCACCCCGTCACCACCTACCTGTGGCTCGTGCACACCGGTGCGGGGGCCATCGCCGGAACCGCCGGGGCACTGCTCATCCACACCCACCGGTGGATCACCCCCGCCGACGTCGGCTTCGACACCGCCGCCCTGGCCCTGCTCACCGCCGTCATCGGCGGCACACACTCCCCGCCCGGAGCCGCCGTCGCCGCGGTGCTCGTCCTCGGCGTGCGAGACGTGGCCGCCGCCGACTGGCCCGGCCACGCCCCACTGCTTCTCGGTGCCCTGTTCGTCGCCGCGGTCTACCTGCTCCCCGGTGGCCTGACCCCCGCCCTCACCCGCCTCCGCGCCGAGATCCGCCGGGTCCGGGCGACCCGGCGACCCGAACCGCTGCCCGCTGCCTCCCGGAGAACCCCGTGACCACCCGCCACGTCGACGCCGTCGACCATCTCCCCTCCCGCCGCGACCCCGCCGACATTGGCCGCGCCCACGACACCGGTCTGGTCGCCACCGGCCTGCACCACGCCCACCAACGGCTGACCGTCCTCGACCTCGACTCTTTCGCCATCGCACCGGGCGACCGGCACGCGGTCATCGGCCCCAACGGCACCGGCAAGTCCACCCTGCTCCACCTCCTCGCCGGCAGCACCCGGGCACAGACCGGCACCATCACCTACCAGGGGCAGACCATCACCCGCCGGGGCAGCGCCTGGCGGGCCCGCGCCGGCATCGGCCGCACCTTCCAACACCCCACCGTCTACCCCGGCCTGACCGTCCTGGACTGCGTACGCATGGGAGGCTGGCACCACCGACGCAACCCCGACCGGGTCCCCCTGGAACTCCTCGAACTCGTCGGCCTCACCGGCCACGCCGACTACCCGGCCACCACCCTGTCGCACGGACACCGCCGCATGCTCGACCTCGCCGTCGCCCTCGCCGGACAACCCCGGGTGCTGCTCCTCGACGAACCCGCCGCCGGACTCACCGACACCGACCTCACCCGACTCCTCGACATCCTCGGCACCCTGCCCGGATGGATGGCGGTGATCCTCGTCGAACACCACATGGACGTCGTCGCCGCCCTCGCCGACTGGATCACCGTGCTGCACCACGGCCGCCGACACCTCGACGGACCCGCAGACCACGTCCGCGCCGACCCCACCGTGCGCACCCTCCACCTCGACAGCGCGGAGGCCGGTCATGCTGCACGTCCGTGACCTGACCGCCGGCCACCGCCCGGACACCCCGGTCGTCCGGTCGGTGTCGTTCCACCTGCCCACCCCCGGCGTGTACGCGATCGTCGGCCCCAACGGCGCAGGGAAAACCACCCTGCTGCACACCCTCGCCGGACACCTGCGCGCCACCACCGGGCAGATCGTGCTCGACGGGCGGGACCTCACCGGACTACTCCCCCACCACCTCGCCCGCGCCGGCGTCGCACTCGCCCCACAGGGACGCCGCCTGTGGCCGTCACTGACCGTCCGCGACCACCTCACCGTCACCCGCCCCGCCACCGGCTTCGGCTTCAGCGTCGACGACCTGTTCGACCTGTTCCCGCCACTGGCCGCCCGACGACGCCACCACGGCCACCAACTCTCCGGTGGCGAGCAGCAGATGCTCACGATCGCCCACGCCCTCCGCACCAACCCGAGGCTGCTGCTGGCCGACGAACCCACCGAAGGACTCTCCCCCCACATCGCCGGCCAGGTCACCGCCGTACTCCGGGACCTTCCCGACCGGGGCGTCACCGTGCTCGTCGCACTCCCACAAGCCCACACCGCGACCGCCGTCGCCGACCGCGTCTACGCGCTGAACGCCGGACAGCTCAGTGACCCGCCCGACGGGCACGTCGACCTGCTGGTGGGCGACCACCGCACCCCCAGCAACGCCCACCGGAGTAGCCACCATGAGCACCCCTCGCCAGCCCGGCGTGCTCTCGCCGACCATCCCCGGCGGGAACACCACCAAGCCGGTGACCGCTCGCCCGGCAACGCCCCCAACCCCACGGATGGCACCACCATGCCGCCCTGCCTAATCACGGAAGCGAACCCACGATGACCATTACCGGCCAGCGCTATCAGTTCCGCAACAGCCCCCGCCAACTCCACCCCCTCCAGGATGTGCTCGACCCGCACACCATCCGAGGGTTGGCCCGGGTCGGGGTGAAACCCGGTATGCGGGCCCTCGACCTCGGTGCCGGCGGCGGCTCCATCACCCGCCACCTCGCCGGCCTCGTCGGACCCGACGGCAACGTCACCGCCGTCGACCTCGACACCCAGCTCCTGAACCCCACCAGCGTCATCGACGTCTACCAGCGCGACCTACGCACCCAGTCCATCCCCACCACCCCCGACGGCTATGACGTCATCAACGCCCGCTGTCTACTCGAACACCTACCGAACCGGGTCGACCTGCTCCGGCAGATGATCGACCTGCTGCGCCCCGGCGGATGGCTGGTCCTGGGAGAGATCGTCTACTCCCGGATCGTGGTTCACCGCGCCCCCACCGAACCCGACGCAAGCCTGATCACCAGGGCCGTACACGGCGTCCTCGATACCCTCGCCGATCGCGGCGTCGACCTGCACTGGGGCGAGAACATCCCCGCGCTGCTGCTCGCCGCCGGCATGAACCACGTTCACGCCCGCGGCCTCACCGAAACCTGGACCGGCGGTGGACCGGGCTGCGCCCTCTACGCCAACAACGCCCACCAGCTCCACGACCAGCTCATCGACACCGGCCTCACCGTCGAAGACCTCGCCCGGTTCACCGAGCTGATGGCCGACCCCTACGTCGTCGTCTCCAGCTATCAGTTCGCCACCGTGCACGCCCAGAAACCCGAACCCACCCCACCATCCTGAGCCTCCTCACCTGATCGGCCCAGTGGCTGCTGCCTGCCACCACGACACCACGCGAGGTCAGGCCTCCCTCTGACGCTGCTCCACGGCCACCTCATCCCTCCTTTCCGCCCACACGTGCCACGACCCTTGGACAACCCATGCCCCTCATCCCCATCGCTTCTACGGTCCGGTTCCCCACCCGCGAGACCAACTGCCCCGGCTCACCGCCCGACCTGGACAAGGAAACCCCACACCAGCGCTCATCCACCCACACCGTCCGCTACTCCCCGGGGTCCACGAATGACACGACGCGGACGACGATGATCCGAACCCGCACCGGCACGACGCTGCTCGCCGCATCGCTTCTCCTCGCGGCCTGCGCCGGACCGTCCGCCGACGAGAACCCCGGCCCTCCGCCGCCGACATCGTCCCCGAGTAGCGCACCGCCGGTGCCAGCCGGGCCGGTCCTGACGCGCCTGGCCGCCACCCTCACCGATGCGCCCGCCGACACCACCCGTGGTGGTTACCAGTACGTCGAGCGCCGCACCTGGTACCGGGACCTCATCGGACCACCCGGCCCCACCGGGTGGCCCGAACGGATCCGCGTCGACCAACTGTGGCGCACCGACGATGCCGCCAAGGGCCGGCTGGTCAGCGTGCACCTCGTAACCCACGGCTGCATCCCCGACGACGGCGAAAGCGGCAGCTGGGCTGGCCGGACCGGGGACCGGTTCGACCAACCCCCACCGAGACAACCCGACGCCCTGCGCACCCACCTGCTCATCGCGGGCGGTCCTGGGGAGAACCGTCCGCAGGACATCGTCGGCGGGGTCGCGATGCTCTACGAACGCCACGCGCTCACCCGTCCGGTCCGGGCCGCGGTCCTGCGGCTCCTCGCGCAGCAGCCCGGTCTCCTGGCGCAGGCCGGCGTCACCGACCGCATCGAGCGGCCCGGCACGGACCTCATCCTCCCGTACACCGACCGCTCCGGTGTGCCGCGACGCGACATCCTCACCATCGACGCACGCAGCGGCGTCCTGCTCGCCGCCCGCAGCGTTATCACCGGCCCCATCCCGCCCCAGGATCCGCGCCTGGGACCCGACTTCCCGACGCTGATCGTCGCCGAGGCAGCCAACTACCGGCTCTACGTCGACAGCCGCCGCACCCCGAACGCCCACACACCGGCAGCTGGCTGCCAGCAGCCCACCCTCCGGTCGACGCAGAGCAACACCTCCCCGCGGTGAGCGGTAACAGACGCCACGCCGATCCTCAGCCGCTGGCGACTCCTCGCATCCCCGACGGGCCGCCGCACGCCTCTGACCATCACCTCGTCACCGCCGAGATCGACATCTGAGGCGCCGGAACCCCTCCGACCGCCCCGACGATTGCTCTGGCGGGCCCAACATCTCATCGCCCCCGATCCCCAGCCTGTCGAGGACCAACCTCCTGTGGCCAAGCCCCGCAAGTACACCTCCGACGTCATCGCCGACGCAGTACGCCAGGTTGAGGCTGCCCGCGCGACGGGACGACGCGGCCCGATCAGCACCGTCGCCCGGGAACTCCACATCGACCGTCGACTACTCCAAAGCTGGGTGACCAAAGCCCGCGCCCAGGCAGCCACCGCGGTACCACCCACCGTGCCGCGCGCCGATGTCGACAATGACCTGGTTGTGCTACCGGACGGCCTGCTCCACTGCCTGTTCTGCCAGCAGCCCATGACCGCAACCTTCACCACCGTCGGGCTCGTCTACGACTGCCCGCCACCATGCCGCCGTCCCCCACTGAACGCAGTGGCCGTCGCCGAGGCCGTCGGGCAAGTGGTGCTGCAGCACGCCGCCCGTCTCGTGCCCGCCCTCACTCACCCCAAGCGCGCGGTTATCGCCGCTATACACGCCCACCGGCTCATCGCCCGGATCACCGCCGGCGGGCATCCCGCCGACCTGCGTATCACCTGGCCTGCCACCGCCCGACCCCGCCATGCCCTGACCGAGGAGCTTCGCCTCGCCCGCCAACTCGCCACCACCGACCCGGCGCGCGCCCACCGCCTCCTGCAGAGCATCCTCGCCGGCGTCGATCCCGCCACCACCGCCATCAGCACCCTCCACGCCGAAGCCGCCCACCTGCTCGCCACGCTCCTGCACGGCATTACGGCGGTCCGTTGGGCGGACTACGCCCATCGCAGCCTCACCCACCTCCACGGCCCTACCGCCCCGCCCACACTGACCGCCGCACACACCCTCGCCACCGCCCACCGCCAAGCCGGCCACCACCAGCGGGCGTACGGCCTCTACCGGCAGCTCGCCGACCACCTGGCCGACACCGTCGGAGCCGATGCCCACCAGACTCTCGCCGTGCGGGCCACCAGCGCCCTCGTCCTGCACGATCTGGGCCATCACGAGGCGGCCCGGACGCTGCTCGTCGACGTCATCAGCCGTCACCGCCACGCCCACCCCGGGCATCCCGCCACCACCCGCATGGTCGACCACCTCGACCGCCTGCGGCATCAGCAGACTGTTTCCTCCCCGACCTTGGTCGGCTCTACCACTGAATGTCGGGCATGACGGGCCCGGAGATGGTTGGGGGCCGGCTGCCGTCGGAGGGGCGATGAGGTCGTCGCCGCCTCCTCACCGCTGATCCTCACTTCGACAAGCTCAACACACCGTCGAGTCCATGACTCTGCACCACCACCCCTGAGGACCGTGTCGAGATCAACCCAACAGCGACTTCCCGTGAGCGGAGAACGGCCCATCGCTCTTGCGCTGGTAAGATCGCCGAAACTTCGGTCGCGCCCGAAGCCATATCGGGGTGTACAGCGCGAGTGAGGTGTTGGTTGAAGAACGGCGGCCGGGGTTGCCGCATCGCCGGCTTGCCGACGATGTCCCGGCCGCCTCAACCGTCAACCGTGACCAGCAGCCGGGGGTTGGCGTGGAGATCCGCGACATCGACGGTCGCCCCCACACCGACATCGCGGGGGCAGCAGAGCTGACCGGCAGGTCGCAGCAGACCGTACGACTCAAGACCTCCCCCAAAGCTCGCGCCCAGGGATCCGGCTGGCCCGCGCCGACCCTTCAGGGCAAGAAGGCATGGTTTGCCGTTGACGACCTGGAGCACGTCCGGGATGTGGTGATTCCCCGGCTCGCCGAGCTGCACCGCGCCCGCGTTCACCACGTATCACTCGAGGGCGACCCAGACGCGCTCGTCTCCGCCACCGAATTCCGGGGGATCATCGACCAGCAGAACTGGGGTTGGGGAAAGTACGTCGAGCTCAGCAAGCCCGCCTGGGAACGCGGCGAAGACGGCTACCTCCCGCTGCCGGACAAGCAGGAGCCAGCGCCCGTGCAGGGCGTTGTTCGCTACTGGCGTCGTCGCCGCGTGCAGGAATGGATCAACTCCCGGCCGGGAAAAGTCGCTGGCCCAGCCGCGCCGGAATCACCCACCCACTCCCCCGACGACAGCGCGTAACAACTGCCGCCTCGTCCGACCCCCTCAGCCCAGGTGTCGACGCTTGGCGCATACCACCTCCCGAGCTGCATCGACCTTCGGCCGATGGCCTCCGGCCAGGGCAGCGTCCCGCCGCTGCACCGCGGCGCCTCGCCGGCGAGGCAGGCTCCGGGGAGGGAGACGTGCGCCTTCCCGGCAACCTGCCGCAAGGGCAATCATGGGGTGGGCTGGTTGTCCAGCCACACCCCAAGCTGGACAACCAGCCCACCCCATGATCGATCGATGATCAGGCCGCCGGGAAGTCTCCCGCCACGAGATGAAACGACGGCCATCATCACTCTTCGCATTTCAGCGAGTACGTAAAGTCGTTCAAAACAGCCCGTCGATGGGCGGACAACCACAAGAGCCATGCTGTATCATTAAATACATGAGGGAGAGGGGACGGCAACCCCCAATCTCACAACCAACACCTAACCGAAGGGAATCACACGTGACCACCGCTCTCAATTCGATCCCACTCACCACCCGAAATGCCAATCTGCACGACCTGAACGCCATTCTCCAACAACAACACGCGTGCAAGCTGGACATCGTCGCCGGCACCGCCATGCTCCAGGCCGAAGGATGCCACCTGCGCATCACCGGCGCAGAACCCATGATCAGCGAGTACGGCGTCACCCCCGCAGACGGCCTCTACCTGCCCACCGAGATCGGTGACGCGGGAATCGGCGACAAGCTCGGAATCCCCGCCAGCTACCTGCGCAAGACCCGCACCCAGGCACCCAGTCTCTGGGACACCAACGTCAACGGCTGGCTCGACCTGCACCAGGGCAAGCGCTACCTGGCACGGTGCCTCTCTGATGGCAACGGCAGTGGCATCCTGCGCGCCTTCCTCAGCGACGGTTACAAAATCATCGACAATCTCGACGTCCTCATGGCAGTGCTGTCGGGCATTCGGGACTCCGGACTGCAGGTGCACTTCTCGTGTGACCTCAGCGAACGCCGCATGGTCGTCCGCGTGCACTCGGAGGCCATCAAGTCGCTGGCCCCTGCCCTCCTGGGCAACTACCGCAGCCCCTTCACCGGAGCGACCGGCGCCGACAACCCGACCGTCTTCGCCGGCCTCGTCTTCACCAACAGCGAAACGGGCGGCGGCGCGTTCAGCGTCGTACCCCGGATCGTCGTGCAGGTCTGCAACAACGGCGTCACCATCACCAGGGACGCGCTTCGCGCCGTGCACCTTGGGGCCAAGATGGACGAGGGCGCGATCCGCTGGAGCAACGACACCCAGCAGGCCAACCTGACTCTCATCGGCAAGCAGGCTCGCGACGCCGTACACCGCTTCCTCGACGTCCGGTACGTGCAACGCAAGATCGAAGAGATCGAGGAGAAGGCCGGGCAACGCATCCCCGACCCCGATCACACCATCAAGGTCATCGGCCAGCGACTGCGCTTCACCGAAGACGAGCAGCGACTCATCCTGAACCACTTCATCGACGGCGGGGACCGTACCGCCGGAGGGATCCTGCACGCGGTGACCAGCGTCGCGCAAACCCTCACCGACCCTGACGCCGCGTACGACATGGAAAGCGTCGGGATACGCGCACTGGAGATCGCCGCCACGGCGTGACTTACCTGCCGGGTGCTACCAGCCACCAACGGTGGCACCCGGCAGGCCACCGACTCCGGTCACTCGTCAGTCCCAGCTCGCGGCTCCGCGAGCAAGACCGTCACGCTCCCGCACGTTGGAGTAACCATGCCCATGTTCATCGGGCTGCCCCACGGCGTATCGCTGCCCCGCAATCTCGCGGAACCCGACGCCCGGCACCTCGTCACCGTTCTCGCCCGCACCTACCAATGGACCGGCCCCCTCTTCGGCCGGGCGGAAGTGGAGGCTTACCTGCACGATCAGCATGACCACCCCGACAATCCGTCAACCCTGACGCTTACCGACGCAGACTGGCAACGCATCCGGCAGACCGCCGCCTGGCGAAACCTCGCGAGCACCGCCCGCCGTGCGGTCACCGCAGCCGACACCATCGGCCAGGCCCTACGACAGGCCGGGCTCCGCTGCGCCGAATGCGACTCGCCAGTCACCGGCCCACCCACCGCAACGTGGGGACTCTGCCCGGTCTGCCTCAACAGCGCAGACCTCGCCGACCTACAGTGCCGGCCGTGCCCAGCCGGCGACGGCGAAACACCGCACGGCTGGGGCGACAACGCCTGTACCAACTGCGCCATGCCGGCACCGGTGAGCCGACCCCACCTCGCGGCCGTCGTCACCGCAGCCTGACCAGCACCGGCAACCCACGGCACCCCACGCCGTACCGCCGCCAGGCCGGTGATAGCCGGCACCTGAAGGTCAACCCCACGACTACCGGCGCGGGCTGGACGGCAACCCAGCCGCGACCGGAACCAACACCCACACGAAAGGCACGAACCGTGCAGACCGAAACGACACCTGCGCCGCAGACCACCCCGCCGGATCACGGCCCGGTCGAGGCGGACATCCGCCCCACCGACCAGCCGGCCGCGACCGCCGTCGACGAAGCTGGCGAGAGCGCACCGGCTCTGCCCGGCCGGTACCGCCTCGTCAAGGTGACTGACCTCCGCCCCAACCCCGACAACGTCCGCGACGACGCACAGGCACTGCCCGGCATCGTCGATAACCTCCGAGAAGACGGCGTACGCGGCCTGGTCTCCGCACTCACCGTGACACCCATCGGTGGGGACCCCGAAGGCCCCTACCTGATCGTCGACGGTGAACAGCGCTACTGGTCCGCCATCGAAGCCAACCAGGAATACGTACCCGCCATCATCCGCGACGACCTGGCGGAGAACCGCGAGCAGCTCATCAGCATGCTGCGGCAGGTCCACCGCAAGGACCCCACGGCAACCCAGCAGGCCCGGGGCATCCAACAACTCGCCCTCGACGGCATGGACGACAACGACATCGCCCGCCGCACCGGCTACGACCGCGAACAGGTACGCGCCGGACGGCAACTCGCCACCCTGGACAAAAACACCACCGACCGCACCCATGCCCTCGGCCTCGACCTGACCCAGGTGGCAGCCCTCGCCCAGTTCGCCGACCGACCCGACTGGATCGAGCACCTCCTGGAGCAAGCCGAAGAAGGCCCCTTCGCCTTCGCCCGCGCAGTGGAACGCACCCGACGTACCCGCGCCGCCCTCGACACTCAGACCAGCCGCCACGCCGCACTCACCGAAGCCGGGATCGCCACCCTCGCCACCCGCCCCGCCTACACCGACAGCACGGTCAAGGAGGTCACCGATCTACGCGACGCCGACGGGCAGCGCATCGACGCCGAAACACACCTCGAGTGTCCCGGCCACGCCGTCTTCCTGTCGATCGAGCACGACGAGCTGACCGAGACCGCCTACTGCACCAGCTGGCACGCCAACGGGCACACCCTGCCCGCCTACCTCACGCCATCGACCCGCAGCGGACCCATGAGCGAACAGGAGAAGGCAGAACGACGCCGCGTGATCGAGAACAACAAGGCCATGGACATCGCCAACACGGTACGTCGCGAGTGGTTGACCACGTTCCTGACGGCCAAGACCCCACCCAAGGGCACCGCGAAGCTGCTCGCCGAAGCCCTCGCCGACTCCGGATACATCCTGTCCACGTGGATCAACGGCGGCCGGAGGATGCTCGACGAACTCCTCTACCCGGGTAAGGCCAAGCGGGCCGGCATGAAGCGGGTTCCCGCTCGAGGCAACGACGGACGGTACGCGGTGATCTCCCTCGCCGCCATCGCCGCCGCGAACGAGAGCGGCATCAGCAGAAGCTCGTGGCGGGTGGCCGACCCAGGAGTCGCGAACTGGCTACGGTGGTGCGTCACAAACGGCTTCCAACTCAGCGAGGTCGAACAGCTCATCCTCGACACCGTCGACGGGCGCGCAGGGCAGTACGCTGACGTCACGGCCGTCGTATCGCAGTCCGCGCCGCGTCCGGGCACGCCCAAGACGGACACCGTCGAACGCAGCGCGGCGGTCGATGAGTCGCCTGGGGTCGAAGCGGAGGAGCTTGTCGGTTCGGCTCCCGTCATCTGATCCTGTCGGTCGGGGGTCAGCCAGGCTTCGGCCCGGCTGGCCCCCGCCGCACCGACGCCATCAGCGGATCCACATTGACTACCATGCTGTACGTCAGCGGGGACCTCAACCAGCGGAGGCAGGACCGACCACATGAACGGGCCGTCAGCCAAAGTGAATGAAAACCAAGTAGTTGATCTTTAGCACCCCAGGTCAAGAAGTCTGCTCCCCGCGCATGCGGGGGTGATC
>NZ_JBMKNR010000004.1:0-24554 GCF_049863385.1 Micromonospora sp. WMMD723 | reverse complement strand
AGGTCCGGGCTATCGCCCCGATCAGCCTGGAGGCGACAGCGACAGCCAGCCCGCAGGCGATCTCGGCGTCGACGGTCACCGCGATCACCTGGCAGGCCGCCAGCGAGAACGTCGGCGGGTTCACCAAGCCGAGCGGGTTCGAGTTCACCGTCCCGGCGGCGGGTCTCTACGTGGCCACCGTGCAGGGCCTGGTCAGTAACGGCCAGTCGGGCCGAGCCTTCGTGAACATGGTGATGGACGGCCGTGCGTACCGGGCGTCGTTCGGTGGTGTGTCCGAGAGCGGATGGGCGTCGACCGGGCAGCGGCGGATGGCCGCCAGCACCATCGTCAAGGCGGAGATTTTCTGCGCGACCGCCACCACGATCGCGTCGGGCACCCTGTCGGTCTACCGGGTCGGGGCCTGACGTGACCGTGGTGACGTGGCTGGGCTGCGACCTGGTGACCGGCCGCATCGTCGAGGAACTCCCCGACCTGGCCCCGTCGGGGACGATCGGGGCGCTGCTGGGCGCCTACACCTCTGCCAACCTCCGCCTCCCGATTCCCCGGGGCGGGCACGGCGCGGCTCCCCGTGACTGGGTTGCGGCCACCGAGCCGGGCCGGTCGATGATCGTCGCGGTGCTGGCCGGGCGGCCGGTCTGGGCGGGCATCGTCCTGGTCCGCGAGGGCGGTACCGAGGCCACCCTGTCCCTGGGCTGCGTCACGCTGGAGGGCTACCTCGACCGGCGGTACGTCGGCGACCACACCTGGACCGGCCAGGACGAAGCCTCGGTGATCGCCGCAGGACTCGCCGGCGACGCGACCTCCATCGAGGGCATCGGCCTGGCCGTCGACGCCCCCGCCACCGGCACGCTGCGCGATCGCACCTACCTCGACACCGACGACAAGACGGTCTACTCCGCCCTGCGGGAGCTGATGGGCGTCCAGGGCGGCCCGGAGTGGACCATCGCCCTGGGCTGGACCGACGCGACCCAGACGGCCGTGTCCAAGACGCTGCGGGTGCGATCCCGGATCGGCTACCCGTCGACCACGCCCACCGCGGTGTTCACCACCGGCACCGCGTCCGCGGTCTTGTCCGCGGTCGGCTCGTCGGAAGCCCGCTACACCTACCGCGAGGACTACTCCTCCGGCTCCGGTGCCAACCACGTCATGGCCACCAGCAGCGGCGAGGGAGAGACGCGTCCCCAGTCCATCCCAGCCCGCGCCGACGGCCTCTTCGCCGCGGGCTGGCCCCGATACGAACACCGATACTCACCGAGCAGCTCGATCACCGTGCAAGCGACCCTCGACGCGCACGCCGCCGCCGCACTGGGCATCCTGGCCTTCGGTGCCCGAATCCTCACCATCGCCAGCCGCGCCGACGCGTACCCGATCCTTGGCACCGATTGGGGCATCGGCGATGACATCGGCTACGACCTGGTCGGCCACCGGCACCTCGACGGGCTCACCGGCGTAGCCCGCGCGATCGGATGGGACCTCGACCCAGTCGCCGGCACCGTCGCTCCCATCCTCCTCACCCCCGGACAGGACGTGATCTCGTGACCGTCATCTCCGACCAGGCACCGCCCGGCCAGGACTGGCTGGTGCGGCAGATCCGCGATCTGCAACGCCAGGTGCGCGAACTCGCGGCGGCGCGGACGCTGGAGGCCGCAGCGATCGGCTCGGGCGGTATCACCATCCGCGATGGCGCAGTCCGGGTACTCGACAGCGGCGGAGCCCCGGTCGCCCAGCTCGGCCGCCTGCCCGATGGCGGGTACGGCCTGGCGGCGATCGCACCCTCCGGCCAGCTGGTCACCCTCTCATCTCTGGCGTTCGGTCCCGTTGCCGCCAGCGACCCCGCCGGCGGCACCCGCACGTCCTCCGCGTTCGGCGATCTCACCGGCGCGGCGGTAGGACCCTCGGTCACGGTCACCATCGGCAGCACCGGCCGCGCACTGGCCTTCTGGTCCGCCGGATGGGGCATCACCGGCACGTGGGAGGCCCTCAGCACCGGCGGCATCTCCGTCGAACTGTCCGGGGCCAACGTAATTCCCCCCAGCAGTGACTACTCGCTCGGTCACTACCTCGAACACCCGGTCGCGCCGGCAACAGGGAACTCGCTGGTCAGCGCATCATTCCAAGCGGGAATGATGCACTTCTTCAAGAACCTGACACCTGGCCCGACGACGTTCACCCTGAAGTATCGCAACCGGCGAAACGCTGGAAACGTCCTATTCGATACCCGGGAAATCGCCGTCTTTCCGTTCTAGTTTGGATTTGGCCATACATTGAGGGTGCAATCGCCTATCCCGTAATTTGCGGCTCGCATGACGGGGGCGGGCCCAGCCCCCGGACACTCTTCGTGCTGAGCGTGGCCGAGCAGGTGGCCCAGCTCGTGCAGGACAACCCACGCTCGCTGATCAGCGAGAGTCCCGCCCACCGCGCGAAACCGCGGTCCGAGCGTCGTCCACGCGTCGGCGGTCACGATAGCGAGACGCTCATCCGGCCACGCCCGACCGATGAGGCCCCCCAGGCCGCCGGCTCCCCGGGTGCCGGGCCACACGATCCGCAACCTGTAGCTGTCCAAATCGACTCGCCAGCCGCGCGGGTCGTTGACGATATCCGCGATCACCTTCGCGGCCTCCGCCTGGTCGATGTCGAGGCCAGGATCGACGGCGACTGCCGGCGAAGCGAAACGGTGCCCTGAAACCCACTCAGCCTCTGCGGTGGGCGGATCCCCACCGGCAAGGAACACCGCTGCCCACAAGGCAACAGCTAATCCGGCAGAAACTGCCGCAAGACGGCGAATCATTGGCGCTCCCTGATGTGCACGCTGCCTGAACGTACTCACATCACGCCACCTGGAATCCACGATGGAGGAGCGATGACCAGCGCGCCCGCTTGCCTACTCGCCGCCCGCCGCGTCCTGCTCGACTACCTCGGCCCGGACGCCAAGCCCCGCCCCGGGGTGACGATCCTGGACCCGCTCGGCGACCCGGCCTGGGAGATCGGCATCGTCGGCGACACCGGCCACATCGGCGGCTACCACACCGGGTCGGACCGGATCCGGCGCGTCGACGGGGCGATCCGGGACTACTCGGTGACCGAGTCACCCCGCGACCGCGCAGGGCTGACCCTCGACGCCTCCGCCTTGGACGTCGGCCGCTTCCGGGTGCGCACCCCGCTGGGCACCTTCGACCTGCCGCACTACTCGCGGTGGCTCGTCGCCCAGTGCAAGGCCAACACGGCCGACACCAGACACCTGCGCGAGGTGATCTACAGCCCGGACGGGCGGACCGTGCGCCGGTGGGACCGGCTCGGCAAGCGCAGCACCGGCGACGACTCCCACCTCGGCCACACGCACGAGAGTTGTTTCCGCGACGCGACCAAGGCCGGGGCCGACATGGCCGCGGTCAAGCGCCGTTACCTGACCGAGATCGGCGTCATCAACAAGGAGGTACCCGACATGACCCCCGAAGAGCACAAGTGGCTGGAAACCGTCCACAAGAACCTGACCGTCCTCGACGGCCGCAATCCGGTCGGCCAGGCATACACCAGGGCGGCGCTGGGCGTCGACCACAAGGATCCGAAGTACGTGGTGCCGCACCCGTCGCTGAAGAGCCTCGGGGCGCAGCTGGTCACCATGCAGGCCGCGCTGCTCGGCGCGGTGCAGGGCCTCGACGCCGAGGCCATCATGGCCCGGATCGACGCCGTTGCCGCCGAAGAGCGGCAGCGCGACGCCCAGATGCTGGCTGAGCTGCTCGGGCGGCTGGACGCGATCGTCGACCTGATCCGGCGGCAGGAGAACGGTGAGCTGACCGCCGAGCAGGTGCTCGTCCAGCTGCGTAACCTGCTGCCCACGGGCACGGCGGGCTGATGGACGCGACCGTCCTGACCGCGCTGATCGGCGCCGGCGGCGCGATCGCTGGCGGGGCGGTCGTCGGCCCGGTCGTCGGGCACCTGCTCGGCCGTCGGATGCGCAGTGCCCAGGCCGCGCTGGCCGACGCGCAGGTCGACCAGCTGCGTGCGGATGCGGTCCGGATCGGGCAGGACGTCTACCAGCAGATCACCGCGGACCTCAGAGCCGAGCTGGAGCGGGTCCGTGCCGCGCTCCAGGACGCGCAGACGTCGCTGGCGAGGACATCAGCCGAGGCGGAGCGGCTCCGTCAGCGGGTGGTGGACCTGGAGTCGCGAACGGCGCAGCTGGAGCGCACCGAGCAGCACCTGTCCGCCGAGCTGCGTGCCGTCCAGGGCGAGCGGGATCAGCTGCGCATCCGACTGGCCAGCAGGGAGGCGACCATCACCGCGCTCACCGGCCAGGTGGCTGACCTGAAGATCCAGCTTGCGTCGCTCCAGCCGGCCCCGCACGCGCCGGCCGGCTGACCGTCTGACCCCGACTGGGGCAGGAAAGCGCATTCTCGGCCCGGGCCAGGGTGGTCCGGGCTTCGTCGTACCTGGAGGTGTCCATGCAGCAGCAGCCCATCGATCCCGCGCCCACCCAGACCCGCCATCCCTGGCGGGCCACCGCCCGCACGGTCGTCGCCGGCGCGGTGGGAGCGCTGAGTCTGCTGCCGGAGGTGGCGCTCACCGCCGGCGTCGACACGGTGCCGGCGGTCGCCCAGGCCGTGGCGGTCGCCGGCGCGGTAACGCGGGTGCTGGCGCTGCCGGCCGTTGACGCCTGGATGCGTCAGTACGTGCCGTGGCTGGCGACTGCCCCGGCCGCCTGAGCGGTCTCCGCACGCGCCCCAGCCCCGCTCGCGTCGCAAGGTGTTCGCCCCCGCTCGGCTTCGGCCGGCGGGGGCGCTGCGTCGTGTTCGGGCGTCTCTCGCTGCCGCACAAACCCTTTCGGATGCGAAAGGGTTTGTGCTATGCTTTAGGCACACCGAAGGGAGGTGAGAGATGGAAATCGGAGAGGCGATGCAGCTGATTGCCGAGGAAGCCGAACGCCAGGGCTTCCTCGTCAAGCAGACCCGCAGCAGCATGTGGCACTTCCGCAAGGGCAACGACAACTGGCTCGTGGCCCCCAAGGACGCCGGTGACGTGCTGGAGGTCCTGCGGGTGCTGATCAGCGCCGGCCTCGACTGGTCCTTCAAGGACTAGCGAGGTGCCGGGGTCGGCAACCAGCCGGCCCCGGCCACTCCGAAACCTCATCTCGCCTCCCCGAGCAGAAGGGGAAACACCGTGAGTGGTTGGTACGTCGGACTGGAGTTCGTCGGCGACCTGAACGACATGGAGCACCTCAACGAGGCCGCCGAGGGTGCGTTCATCGCGAACTACAACAGCAAGAGCAGGGTGCTGAGCCTCAGCCACCGCCTGGACGCGGTGGAGTACGACGACGCCCTCCAGGAGGCCAGGGAGTGGGCGTCCAAGCTGCCCGGCGTGGCGAAGCTCGTCAGCGAGGGTGTGCTGTTCGGTCCCGACCGGATGGTCGTCGAGACGTTGGCGGCGCGGGCGCGGGGCTGGGACCTGCTCGGTTCGGCCGAGGTCGCCGATGTGCTTGGGGTCTCCACGGCCCGGGTTCGGCAGCTGGAGCAGCGGCCGGACTTCCCGCAGCCGGCCGTGACGATCGCTGGTGGCCGCATCTACCGGCGTGACGAGATCGAGGAGTACGCCGAGCGCCGGTCGCGGACCCCGGGCCGGCCGGCGAAGGCTCAGCCCGAGGCGTAGCTTTGGGCTGAAGCCCCGCAGCTACTGGCGTTCTGCGGGGCTTCGCCCACGACGATGCGGCCCCGCTCTCCCTGGTGGGAGGGCGGGGCCGCATCGTCGTGTCAGGCAGGTCAGGGAAAGCGCATTCCGGGCGGTGGGGTCCGGCGCACCGGCGGGGGCCGGCCGGGGTGGCCGGCCCCCACTGGATCACTCCACACAGACCAGGTGCTTGTCCTGGCCGCCGATCCGGATCGCCGCGGCCAGTTCGTCGGCGGTGGCGCACCACTGGGCGGACTCGGGGGCGATGACGACCCGGCTGGCACGCTCAAGTCGGCGGAGCACGTCGTCGAGGCCTGCACGGGGGACCTGCGGGAGCGCGGTGCGCAGCCGGACCATGTGCACCCAGTCGCCCGCCCCGGCGGCCAGCCGGCCGACGGTTGCGACGACCAGGTCGTCCACGGTGGCCGGCTCGGGCTCGGCGTCCCAGCCCTGGGCGGCGGCCTCGATCTCGGCGGCGGGGAGGTCCCCCTCGTGGGCGACCTCGATCAGGTGGGCGAGGGCCTGGCGGGTGGTGGCGATCCGGATCTCGACCAGCCGGGTGGGGCGGCCGGCCAGCCGGCGGGCGGCGAGGTCGGTCTCCATGTCGGCGATCTGGCGGGCGGTGGTGGCGATGGCCTGGATCATCTTGGTCTCCCTGCTCGTTCCTGCCTGTACCTAAATTCTACACCACCCTAGAATTTCATGCAACATAGTGGTGTGGAATTTCCCCACCACGCCCAGCCGACCCCGTCAGGCGGCGGGGCCGGCGCGGCCGGTCAGTAGTAGTCGACCCAGTCGCGGGCGGCGCGGGTCGGCGAGCAGGCCGCGTGGATCACCTCGCCGTTCTGGTCGCAGCTCCGGTGAGCGGGGCCGCTGACGTGCTGGCCGCAGTCGGCGCAGGAGCCGAGGTTCTCGCAGGCGGCGCAGGTGGCCTCGGTGCGGTGGACCTCGGCGTCGCAGAACCGCTTGCCGGGGGTCCAGGTGTAGGTGGTGCTGTTCGTCATCTTGGCCCCCTGCTCGTTCCTGCTCATGCCTAAATTCTACACTGCACTAGAATTCTGCGCAACATAGTGGTGTAGAATTTTGGGCATGGACCTGACCGACCTCGCCGCCCGCCTCACTGCCGCCCCCCACCTGCCACCACTGGAGCGCTACCAGGCGCTGCGCGACCTCGCCCCGGAGGTCAAGGCGGCGGTGGCGGCCCTGCAGGACGCCGCGATCGCCGAAGCTCGCACCGAGCTGCCCGAGGCTGAAGTGGCCACCCGGGCCGGGGTGAGCGTGTCCGAGGTGCGTCGACGGGTCACGGCTCACGGCAAGAGGGCCGGAGTTGGCCGCGGCCCGGGTCGACCTTCGCGGGCGGCTGCCAACCCGTCCGGGAATGCCCTTTCCTGATCCTGGTGGACCGGATGGCATGAAGCTGCCCCCGACCTGGTCGGTCGAGGGCAGCTTCGGGGCGATCAGATGATCATCACACTGTCGGTTGGCCGGAGCCGGGGCAGGTGCCCCGGCTCCCTTCGGCCTGGTGTGGCGGGCAGGATGCGCCCGGGGGTGGCCCTACGCGGGCCCCGCAGACGGAGCAACTGCTTTGAGGTGCCATTGGCGGACTCCTTGGGGGATTTGGTAGTCCGGGTACGGGTCGGTTTCTGGCTCGCGTCGGTCTCCGGATGCCGACGTGGCCCGTAGGTAGAGCACCGTCCGGTCGCGGCAGGTGATCCGCAGCGCGGACGGCGTCGGCTGGCCGTTCTCGGTCCATCCGACACCTGGGATGGCGCACAGTTCCCAGCGCTCGAACGGCTCGGGCCGGGCTGCGTCGAGGAGTTGGTGGGTGAACACGAGCAGCCGCCAGAAGCGCAGCCGCGGGGGCGGCATCTCGCCAAGCGGCACGGGCTGGGCGTCCCGGGAGGGCGCTGCTGCCCACAGCATGGAGCTGGACCCGGTCTGGTGCCACAGTCGCACTCCGGGCGGCGACTGGCCGCCTGGCTCGGTGTCCTGGCCGTACCGCCGGATCGAGGTGATGTCCGGGTGCTCGGCGGCCCGGTAGAGGGCTTCCATGATGTCCAGGGCCTGGGTTACCTGCACGGGCACTCTCCTGATCAGCGCGGATTGTGGCAGCTCACGGGGCTGGGTCAGTCTATCGGCGGGGCGGCGGGGCTCTGCTCCAGCGCACCGAGTCACCTCCGGTCGTGGGGCGGGATCCACCTGCTTCGGCCTACGGCCTGCAGGTACGCGTATGCGTCCCGGGTCGGTTGGCACATCCATGGGCATCGGCACACCGGGCAGATGTCCCGGGTGCCGCTGGTTGGCCAATGGTCGGTGATGATGACCTTCGCGTCGAGGAGCATCCGGGCGCGGACCTGCACCACCGACATGTTCCCGGTCACTGCTGGATGCGCCCTGCCGCCCAGTACTGCGCCAGCACCCCTGCGGCCCAGTCCATCTGTGGGCAGCCGGCGGGGGTGCACTGGCGGCACGTCCCCGGCGCCCACGAGGTCGCCGCAGGAGCGGGACGGTGCTGCCGTTCGATCAGCCCGGCGATCGTCACCACGGCCGCCGGGCTGATCTCGTTGTAGCTGGTAGTCACCACCGCCCCCGAACCCATGCAGTGGTCGTCAGTAGGTCTGTCCGGCCCGGATCGAGTCCAGGAACGCGACCCACTCGGCCTCGTCGAAGATGACCTGCGTCTCCGGCCGAGCCGAGTTGCGGATGATCCGGCGGCCGGAGACGTCGATGGCCACCTCAACGCAGGTCGGGCCGCTGTCGCCGCAGCGGTTGGGCCGCTTGAAGTCGAGCTGGGGCATGTCGATCCTCTCGGGTACTGCCGGCCGCCCGATGGGGCCGGACCGTAAGTGGAGATGGGGACGCCGGTCACCGGGCTGCGGCGTCGAGAAGACGGTCGGCGTCGACCAGCAGTTCCTGGCACCAGGGGCCGGTGCAGTCGGCGGAAGGCGTGCTGCACTCGACGAGGTGGGCGTACACCCACACCATCCCCGCGTTCCACGATCCGTAGACGTGGACGACGTCGATGATGATCTGGTTCTGTCCGAGGACGCCGGGGCTGGACTGCCACTCGTGCGGCTCCAAGCGGATGCGTGAGCCTTCCCCGGCCGGGGTGCTCATCGGGCCGGCCGGGGGTAGCGGTACTCGACGATGTCGGGACGGCGGGCGGCCGCGAGCAGCCGGTCCCGTGCGGCGGCCTGCTCTTGTGCCTGGATGGCGCGGCCGGTGCCAGGTGGTACGGGGGGATAGGCGGGGCTGCCGCCGATGAGCCGGTTCCACGCCCGGGTGATCAGGTGCACGGGGTCGCCTCCCTCGCATGAGCGGGGGTGGCAGGGCGAACAGCGTCGTCGTACGCCGCGCGACTCCCTGCCGCCACCGTGCGATCACGCTAAGCAGTCGCCGGAGCGGTGGGGGGTACGCGGCGTACCCGGTGACGTGACGTACCTCTACTGCTGCGGTGCGCTGATCCGCTGGGCCAGGTCGATTGCCTCAGCGCGAACCGCCGCCGGTGCCTCGCGCGCCAGTCGGCCCGCCATGTCCTGCGCAGCCGGCGAGTACCGCACAGTCTCCGGCGACGTCGCCTCGGCCCGGGTCAGCAGGTGCAGAGTCGCCTCTCGCGCGCCTTCCAGGTCGGCGGATCGGGCGAGCTCGACCAGGTGCCGACCGCGTCGCTCCGTGGACGGAATCGACGCCGGGTCCAGGGCGTGTGCTCGGCGCTGCGCCTCGTCTGGGTCGCCCAGGTCGACCGCGCACATCACCGCGTACACGTCGACGAGGGGGCGGGACACTCGGGTCCGCAGGCCGACGTACCCGGTCGGCAGTGCCCGCTCGACGACCTGCCGGGCCGTGTCCCAGTCCGCCCACGCGCCTTGGTCGCCGCTCCGTGCCCGGGTCAGTGCCATGCACAGGTGCAGATCCGCCAGCATCTCGGCGTACTCGGTGCCGCCGTCGGCGACCCGGGGTTCGATCAGCACCCGAGCCTCACCGAGGCGGGCCAGTGCCTCGTCACTACGGCCGACCGCGCGTAGGACGTGCGCGGCGTACCAGATGGCCTGGGCGATGGCGAGCGGGTTGTCGGCGTCCAGGGCGGCGCTCATGCCCCGGTCGACGGTGAGCCAGCACAGCTCCCGGTCGCCGTGCCAGGCCAGGTACGCCTGGGCGAGGTGGTACGCCTGGGCGAGTTGGGCGAGGGCGGCCCGCCGCTCGTCGCCGGTGTGCAGCCGGGCCGCCCGCTGGGTGGCGTCGAGGAGACCCGGCAGCACGAGACCGGCCTCGGTCCGCTGATGCCGGCTGGTGTGCCAGGTCTGCCAGGCGGCATCGACCGCACCGCGCAGGTAGTCGGTGCTGTCCGGCTGGCCGTCGACGGTGATGTGCCAGGCGGTGAGGGCGCGGCGGACGTCGTCGACTGCGGGGTGGCTGGGCCGCCCGTCGAGCGAGAGCGCGACGGTGGGCCCGTAGAGGTCGCCCAGGTCGTGCACGCCAAGGTGCGGGGCGATCTGCTGCGCGGCCCGTAGCGTGAGCGAGCGGCGGCCGTTCTCGATGAATTTCACCGTGGTCGGGGACAGCCCAGCGAGGCCGGCGAGACGCTCGCGGGAGAGGCCGGCGGCACGACGTAGCCGTTCGACGCGCTGGCCTGGGGTGAGGGACTGGTCGGCCATTGGGTCACCTCCGGGGCGGGTACAACGCGTACCCCTCACCGTACGCTGGCTGATGCGCCCAAGGCGATGGTCGTTCCCTTCTGAGCTAGTCAGCTAGTTGTCTTGGCGGTCTCAAATTCACTCCTACCCTGCGGCGGTGATCTACCCCGGACAGGAGCCGGTCGGCTACCAAGAGGTCGCCGAGATCCTGCGTGCCCGGATCGTGTCCGGCCAGCTCAAGCCCGGTGACCGCCTGCCGTCGGAGCGGAACCTGTCGCAGACATACGGCGTGGCACCGATGACCGCGAGGGCGGCGGTGCGGCTGCTGCGCGACGAGGGCCTTGTGGAAGTCGTCCGGGGTCGAGGTGCGGTGGTGCGAGTGCCGGCGGAGCCGGAGGTTGTGTACGTGGGGCCGGGTGTGTGGGTTGGGGCCAGGAATCCGTCGCCCGACGAGCGGCGGTTGTATCGAGTGCCGGAGGGGGTGCCTCTGGTGGTGGTGACTCACCCGGACGGGTTGCAGGACCTGTATCCGGCGGACCGGTGTCGGGTGGTCTATCGGCCCACGGAGGGGCCCGCTGCTTAACATTTCGTTAACCAGCGGGCTCTCACGTTTCATCATTTGCAAGATGCGGCCTGTAATCGCTAGCTAACTGGACGTGTCATCGGTGAGAATCCATCCGTATGAACGCCACGTGGGGAAGCAGCAGAACCGACCGCACCAACAGCCCACCGGGTACCGGCCTCCGTGCCGTCATCTGGACCGCCGCTGACGCAGAGTGGGAAAGGCATGCTGGCCGCTGCGGCGACTACTGCACCCGGATGGGCTACGAGATCGTCGCCGTCATCTCTGAGTCGACCGGAGGTCGGTGGGCAGACGTCGTCACGATCCTGATCACGGACGGACGCGCCGATGTAGTCGTCGTCGCTGACCGCGACCAGCTCCCGCGCGACCGGACGCCTCGGATCGAGGCAGTGGCGGACGAGCGTCGACGCCTGGAGCCGACGACCAAGGATGTGGTCCGACCGCGGCCCCGGCCCCAGTTCTTGCGTCGTCGCTGAACGGCAACATGGCCACCGCCTCCCTCATCCGCTCCGACGTCACCTGCGTGTAGCCGCCGGTGGTGATGGGGGAGGCGTGGCCCATCAGTTCTTGTGTGACCCGCAGGTCCCGGTACCGCTCCTGAATCATGGTCCCGAACCAGTGCCGCAACGGGTACAGGGTGCCGCCGAGGCCGGCGCGGCGCAGCTGGTAAGCGCCACCCTTGCTGATGTACTCGGCGGTGGCTGGCCGGCCGTCCGGCCGCTGAAACAGGGGGCCGGACGGCCGGGACCAGACGGTCTGCCAGATCAGCGGGTGAGTGGGGATCGCCCGCGTCCGGCCGCCCTTCCCCTTGATCGTGATGACCTCTCGGGTGACGTCCTCTCGGCGGACCTTCGCGACCTCATGAGGGCGCAGCCCGGCGAGGGCGACGAACCGGCAGCAGAGCCGCCACGGCTCTGGCAGGTCGAAGATCGCGGTGCGGACGAAGTCGTGCCCGGCCGGCCGGGGAAGGCCGTTGTGGGCGACGGGCCGCCGCAGCTCGACGGAGGGATCGAAGCTGAGCCACGGGTCGTGGCCGGAGGCGGCCCACCGGTAGAACCTCACGATGTGCTTGTAGTAGGTGCTGACGGTCTGTTCGGACCATCGGCGGTTCGCCTGGCCGGCGGCGAGCCAGGCGGCGATCTCGTCGCCTGTGGAGCCGTGGAGTCCCTCGGGGAGTTCGCGGTGGAGCCGATGGAGGAGTTTGTCGGCGTGCCGGACGGTGGTGTCGGGGGCGAACGCGCCGGCCCTCATCCAGGCGAGGTGGGCGTCGATCATGTCCAGAGGAGTGGCCATACGGGACTGTGGCATCGGGCGGGTCCTGTGCGTGATCGGCCGGTCAGGCGGGGAGGGGCCGGGGGATCATGGCCGGTCGGCGGGTATCTGCGCGTGGGGTGGCCCGGGCGGGGCGCGCGGGGGGCCGAGTGGCGGTGCGCGTCGTCCGATGGGGGGATACGGGCGCTGACCTCGTCTTTTTGGCTGACCCGCGATTCCGAAGGGTATTGGTGGTCTGAGCTGTCGGCAAGAGGTCGGCGACGGTGACGCCCAGGACGTCGGCGATGCGCTCCAGGTCGTCGAGGTCGAATGCGGTCTCCCCGGTCATGCGGCGACTGAGCGCCTGCTGGCGGATTCCGGTCTGCCTCGCCAGTTCGGCTGCGCTCATGCGGCGGCGGGCGAGCAGTACCCGGATCTCTTCGGCGGCCAGGTGCCGGAGGCGCATCCCAGTGCGCGCGTTGCTCTCGCTCATACGGAGATGATGACTCGCTTACCGGTATAAGGGCAAGCGTAGCCGTGTGACATTCCAACGAACTGTGTGGATGTACCGCTGAGCGTGTTGACAACCCTCGCGGCGGAGGCGTAAACATGTCCCCATGCAGAGGAAGGACGGTCGAGATGACCAACGTACAGCAGCCCCCGTCGGAGGCGGCGCAGCAGCCGGCGACGCCCGGCACGCCGGCTGGGTTGCCGGTCCTGCCGGGCTGCGGTGGCGACGCTGCCGTCCGCTACGAGATCCAGCGTCCTACGGGTGGCGGTGCCTACGCCCTGGCGGGCGCGATCAACGTTTGCCAGGTGCACCGCGACGCCGCGCGGATCGCCGCCTCTGAGGCGGGTCTCCGCCTCTTCCCGCTCGACCAGGATGTGTCCTCCCGGCCCTGCGGCAGCGGGATGGACTTCACCGGTGTGCACCCCCGGGCGCTGTCCCGCCGCCAGGCCGGTCCCGCGCCGGCCCCGGTGGAGGGGCAGCCGGCGGGCCGGCGGATCGCCCGCGCGAACGTGCTGCGGGAGTTGTCGCGGCTCTGCTACGCCGTTGACCAGCCGGCGCTGCCGGCCCCGGCGCTGATCCGGTTCATGGACGAGGGGGCCGCCGATCGGGTGGTGATCGTGCGGTGTGACGCGATCGCGGAGGCCGAGGCATGGGCGGAGCGCTTCGACGTCCTTCGGGACGCGCAGGTCATGGACACGATCGCCGAGAACGGTCGCCGGGTGAGGGTGTTCACGGCGTGGACGCAGTGGCGGGGGCTGTCGCTGGTGATGTCGGCGGTGGTGGTGCCGCCGGACGGGTGCCCGGTCCCGGCCGGCCCGCGGCCGGCACCGGTGGACCTGTCGACGGGCGAGGCCCTGGCCGAGGTGTCGGTGTGATGGCCACGGTGATCGCGGGGCTGCGGGCTGCGGGCCCGGAGGTGGGGGGTCTGCTGCTGGCGGTGGTGCTGGTGGCGGGCGCGGTGTGGTGTGAGCGTTGGTGGGAGGCCCGCCGTGCCCGGGTGCAGCGGCAGCGGCGGGCGGAGCGGCTCGCGGCGTTCCGTGCCCGCCGGGAGGCGGCGGCCGCGCGTTCTGCTGCGGCCCGTGTGGGCGGGCCGGTGCGTCCTGTGGTGCCGGTCGGGCCGGTCCGGGCCCGGCCCGCGCCGGTGTTCGCCGCGGCCGCGGCTGCGGCGGTGCCGGTCGTCGAGTCGACGTTGCCTCGGGCCGGGGAGTCGGAGTTTCCGCGGGCGGTCGATCCGGCGTTGGTCGGCCGGCCCCCGCTGGCCGCCGAGCCTCCCGTGCGTCCGTCCCGGTCTCTGCCGCCGGCGGCCGGCCGGCGGTGGTCTCCGGCTGGCGGGTTGGCGGCCGCGCTGGGGGGTGTCGTGGTGGTCGTCGGGGTGGTGGTGGCGCTGCCCGGGTCGCCGGGCACGGGTGCGCTGGCGGGTGTCGCGGTGCTGGTCCTCGGCTGGCTCGGTGCGGTGGTGGTGGCGGTGGCGGTGGGGCAGCGGCGGGCCCGGGTGGCCCGGTACCGGGGTCTGCACTCGGCGTCGGTGCCGCTGCACGACCGGGGCCGGGGCAGCGACTACCTGACGATCCCGGAGGCCGGGCGATGAGCGGGCAGGGGTTGACGCCGCCGGGCACGGTGCTTCGGCTGGTGATTCCGGAGGCGGTGGTCGTCGCGCACGGCGATCTGCGGCTCCAGTTCACCATGCCGGGTCACCCGGGCGAGGTGATCCACCTGCCGCTCGTCGACGGCCACTACCGGCCGTTGGTGGAGGTGCACCCGTACGTGCCGCAGGTGCACGCCGGGCAGGTGTGGCGCACCGCCGGCGGTGTCCTGCTCTTCGGGGTCCTGTGGCGTGAGCAGCCCGACGACGTCGGGGTGGAGATGCTGATCGCCGCGGACGGCGGGGCCTATCACACGCCGGCGGCGGCGGTGGAGACGTACGGGCCGCTGGAGTTGGTCGTCGAGCACGCGCCGGTCGACAACTTCGCGGCCGGGACGGTGTACGGGCAGGCGCGGCCGGTGATCGCCGATGCGTGACCTGACGGTGCAAGACGTAATCACCCTGCTGCTCGGCCTCGCGGTGCTGGCGCTGGCCATCGCGGTGTGGCGTCTGACCGACTCCGGCCAGGCCGAGGCCCCGCCAGACGCCGTCGACGAGCTGTGGGTGGACTTCTACACCAGGCCGCCGCGTAGCCGCTGGCGCCGCTGGCGACACCTGGACCGCAGGGAGCTGCGGTGATCACGGCCGTCGTGGACATGCTGCTCGCGCACCCGGGGCTGACCGCCGTGGTGGTGCTCGCGGTGGCGTGCGCGGTGGTGCTGGCGTGGATCACGGTGCTGCTGGGTGCCGACCGGCACGACCGGGTGGTGCGGGTGGTCGGGGTCGCGCCCCGGCCCGCCCCGCCGCCGGCCCGGCCCACCCGGCCGGGGCCGCCGGTCAACCTGCTGCTCGCCGCGTACGTCGCCCAGCGGTCCGCCGAGTCGACGGCGGCCCTGCACGCCCGGGCCGGTCGACCGTGACGAGCACCAAGCCGCCGGTGCTGTGCCGGCTGTGTGACCGGCCGGTGCACACGCCCCTGTCCCGGGCCCGCCGGATCGGGGCCGGGTGCTGGCGCAAGCAGCGGGCCGAGCTGCGGGCCCAGTCGAAGCCGGTCGCCCTGCCCGGCATGTCCGGGCGGGGCGGCCCCGCCCAGACCGGCCCGGACCTGCTCGACGGCCAGGACCAGGGCCAGGACCAGGGGGTCACGCCGTGACCAACAAGCCTGGCCGGCGGATCTGCTCGCGGTGGGACCCGGACCCGGACATCGGCGTGGACCACCGCTTCCGGCAGACCTGCCGCACCTGCCTGCGTGTCGGCGAGGCCGGCGACCTCAACCACACCCCGCCCCCGCCGAACCCGCGCCGATCCCGTATCTCGCCCGCTCTCGCCGCCGCCGCCCAAGCGCGCGACGCCGCGATCCTCGGCGAGCGCGACCCTGATGAGGAGTAGGACGATGACCGACCAGACCGCCCCGCGTCTGCTCACCGACGAGCAGCTGCGCCGGGCCGCCGCCGGCCGGCCGGGCTACGCGACCTATCCGGAGTACGCGCCGGGCGGTCCGGAGCGCCTCGGCCAACTGCCCCGGATCACGGCCCGCCGCGCCGGCCGGCCGCCGGCCGCCGCCCCGTTCAGCGCGGTGACCGGCCCGGCCGAGCCGGTCCGGTCCGCCTGCCCGGAGCCGGCCCCCGCCGACGCCCGGGTGCTGTACGGCTTCCCGCCGTGCCTGATCGAGGACCGGCCGTGGTGGCGGCGGCGCTGGCACTGGGCCGTGATGGTCACGGGCGGCCGGCTGCGGCAGGGGTACGCGTGGACCCGGGCCGGTGCCCGCCGGCGGACCGCCCGGATGATGCGGCAGGCCCCCCGGTGAGCCCGGACGTCGTCGCCCTGACCGACCGGTCCACGGAGGAAGCTGCCCGGGCCCGCGCCGAACGGATCCGCCAGGGGCTGCGCGACTACCTGGAGACGGTGGCCGAGTTCGCGCTCGCCTTCGAGCGCGGCGACTGGCAGGTCCTCGGCTACCCGAGCTGGCAGGACTACCTGGACGGTGAGTACGGGGCGGACCGGCTCCGGGTACCGGAGGTGCACCGCACCCAGGCGGTGGCAACGCTGCGGCACGTCGGCATGTCCACCCGGGCGATCGGTGCCGCACTGAACATCAGTAAGGCCACGGCGGCCAGGGAGGTCGCGTCTGTCTCAGCTGAGGCAGACGACCTGCCGTCCACCGTCCGGTCGCTCGACGGCCGGCAGCGCCCCGCGACCCGACCAACCCCAACCTCGACCCCGGCCCCGGCTCCGGCTCCGGTGGTCATCGAGGAGCGCGGGCCGGCACCGGCCGAGCGGGTCTGGATCGCGACCGCCCGCAAGGGCATCGCCGCCCACGCGCTGCGGTCGGTGCTGCTCACGGTCTGCTCGCGGGCTACCCGCACCGGGCTGACGCTGACCGCCCAGCAGGCCGCCGACCGGTGGCAGGCGACCTGGTGTCGCACCTGCTGGCCGGATGAGGGGACCACCCGCGTCGCGGCGGGTGCGTCCGAGACCCACGACCCCCGGGCCTCGGACACGGCCGGGGCGGAGCTTCGCGGCTCCGCCCCGGCCAACGACACCGACACCGACCCGGCCCGCCGCATCGCCGCGGTGGCGCCGGAGTTCGTCCAGCCGGTCGCGGCCGGCACTCACACGGCCGCCGGGGCTGACACGGACCCGGCGGATGGAGCGGAAGGCCCCGACGCCGTGGACGCCGGTTCGCCGGTGGCGCTCGCGGCCGACCACGCCGCTCCAGCCCTTGCCCCGTCGGCGGCTTCCCCCGTCGACGGGGCAGGGGTAACCCCCGCCGCCCCCGGGCTGACCGTCGAGCAGGTGCGCCGACTGCGGGCCGCCCTCGCCCACCTCACGGCCTGCGGTGGCCGCCGGACCGAGGCCCGGGTGTACGAGGTGCCCTACTCGTCGACGTCCGCGGCGCTGAGCGGGTTGCAGCCGGTGACGCTGGCCACCGTTCAGTGGTGGGCCGATGACGACGGTGAGATCCACGTCCGGTTCCTCAAGGGCGGCGGGAACTACTGCCAGGCGTCGACGGAGTTCTACGCCGGCAGCGTCGACCAGGCCCTCGACATCCTGTGCGCGCTCGGCCTGCTGCCCGCGCACCTGTCCGGCCTGTACGCCGCCGGAGTCGCCGCCGGCCTGCGGGCCGGCGACGCGATCGACGGCGAAATCGTGGAGGTGCCGCGTGGCTGATCTGCCGGTGCACGAGGGCTGGCGGCGGGTGCCGAGCGGCTTGTACTCCCGGACGCAGCTGGCGGATCTGGACCTGCCCCGGCTGCCGGGCGGCCCGGTCCGCGCGTACGTCGACGCGCCGAACTGGCGCGGACGGCGGGAGGTCGTCGAGCTGTACTCCCTGGCCGAGGCGACGCCGTCGCCGGCGAGCATCTGGCACCTGGAGGCGGCCCGGGCGCGAGCCGGGGCGGGCCGGGTATGTGAGGGGTGCGGTGCCCGTCCGGACCGGCCGGTGCCGGTGCTGGGCCACGTGGCCGGGGCGGATCACCTGACCGATGGTGAGGCGGACGCGTCCCGTCACCTGTGCCTGGCGTGCGCCCGGGCGGTGCGCCTGCGCGCTGCGGTGGCCGCTGCTGCCGGGGCCCGGGCCGAGGCCGGCCGGTGGGCCGCCGAGGTGACCGGTGCCGGGCTGTCGGTGGTCCGCTGCACCGAGGTGCTCCGCCCGCCGGCACCGTCGGGCCGGCGGAACCTGGCCCCGGTGGCGCTGCGCGTCGACGCCGTCGACGCCGTCGGCACCGAGCTGCTCCGGGTGACCATCCGCCTCGCCGGTCCACGGGTGCGGGCGGTGCCCGCCGACGCGGTCGACCCGGCCACCGTCGACGAGCGGATCCGGTCCCTGCTGACCGCCCGTGCGGTGACGTGGCGGGCTGAGGAGCTGACGCCGCTGCTGTGCCGGTACTACCCCGACTGGCGCACCCGGCCCCGGGTGGTGCCGTACGCGCTGCGGGAGCGGGTCACCTGGTGGCGTGGCGAGGTCGACCCGGACAACCTGGCTGTCCGGACCGCGATCGACCCGGTGACCGCCGACCGGACGCTGCTGATCCTGCGCCGCATGGCCGCGGCCGCCACGGCAGGTGAGGCGTGACCGGCGGAATCATCACGGTCATCGCCGAAGTGGTGCCCGGCTTCCTGCGCGACCGGACCGTCCGTCCGGCGTGTGTCGACGCCGATCCGGGCGACTTCTTCCCCGAGCCGGAGTCCGTGGCCGCGGCGGCGGCCGTCCGGGTGCTGTACTGCCAGGGCTGCGCGGTCTACGGGCCGTGCCTCGACTGGGCGCTGAGCCAGCCGGTCGACAAGCTGCACGGCCTGTGGGCGGGCACCAACCAGGGCATGCGCCGCCGGATGCGTACGCAGAGGGCGCCGTGATCGCGCCGGCCGGCCGGTGGCTCGGCGCGAGCGTCGTGCTGGGCCGGCCGGTGCCGGTCGCCGCACCGTATCCGCACATCTGCCGAATGACGGTGACCGGCCTGATGACCGGCGTGGTCTACGTCGTCGAGCGCCGGCAGTGCGCCGCCTGCGCCCGACCCCTCCCGCTCCCGACGCCGCCGACGTCGGACCCCATCCACCCGATCGAGGAGACATGACCAGCAACACCGCCATGGGTGACGCCTGCTTCGCGCTGGCCCTCTACGACAAGATCATGACCGCTACCGCGGCGGACGCACCCGGGGCGCTGACCTGATGGGCGAGATCGTGTTGATCGCCACCCACGACCAGGCCGTGCACGCCATCCGGCAGCGTCTGGAGCGGCCAGGCACCGACCAGCTGCTGCGCGGTGTCGTGCTGCGCGTCCTCGACATTCACCAGCCGTACCATTCCAAGACCAACGCGCCGGACCCCGACTGCGGCGGCTGCGACGGTGGCGGATTCATCGACAGTGAACCCGAGGACGGTGGTCCGCCGGTCCGGCGTCACTGCCACTGCTCGTGCCCGTGGTGTACGGGATGCGAGGAGCCGCTGTGCCGGGGCGTCTGCCCAACCGTCGCGGCGATCGCCGAACGGCTCGACCTGACGTCCTCCGCCGCCGTGCCGAGCGAGGGCCGGCCGGCGGGCGGTGCCAGCTGATGCGGCCCGAGATCCTGCGCCTGGTCATCGGCCTGGCCGTGGCGGGCGCGCTGCTGCTGGCCTACGCGCGGATGGTCACCGGCCGGCTCTGGTCCGCTCTGGCCGGTTTCCTCGCTCTGCTCGTCGCGGTGGCCGCCGTGGCGGTCGTGGTCACGGAGGCGCTGGGGGTGCTCCCGTGACGGAGGACCCTCCCGAACCACCCCAGTGACGGCGCTTCCCGCCGCTCTGATCGTCCTGCTCAACCTTCGGCGCGGCCACCTTGGCAGGTGGCCGCGCTTTGCCGTATCAGGAGAACCATCGATGTTGATCTTTGGGGCGGTGGGTCGTGCCGTACTGGCTTGAGAGCGACACCTTCCACACCGAGCCGGTGTGGGAGGTGCTCGCCGGCGGGGTCGCGGACCTCGTCGACGCGTTGCAGTCAGCGCTGTGCCGCCTGAAATCGGTGGCGTCGTCAGTGCTGTCCGACGGCTACCTGACCGAGGGCATGGCGTTGCAGCAGTGCCGGGGACGGAAGAAGATCCTCGGTCTGCTGACCACCGGGGTACTCGACCAGCCGCCGCTGCTGCACCGCCAGGGCGACGAGTGCGAGTGCCTCGGCGACGGCTGGATCACCGGGTACGCCTACCGGATCCACGGCTTCTCCAAGCGGAACCCGTCCCGGCGGGAGTACAACCGCAACCGGGCGCAGAAGGCCGACCTGCGCGACGCCCGCCTCAAGGCCCTCGTCTACACCCGCGACGGCGGCTGCTGCCGGTACTGCGGCAGCGGGCCGCTGTCGCCGAAGTCCGGCCGGGCCAAGGACCCCCGCAAGCGGATCCACTACGACCACGTCGACCCCGACCAGCCCGCCGGCGCCAACGCCGAGAACTTCGTCTTGAGCTGCAAGCGCTGCAACGAGCACAAGGGCCACCGGCTGCCCCACGAGGCCGACATGGTGCTGCTGCCCATCCCCACCCCCGAGCAGGCCGCCCGGATGCGTGCCCGCGATCAGGTGCTCCACGACCTGCCCGCCGACGGAGATCACGCACCGATCACCGACGAGACGACGACCAATCACGATCACGAACAAAAACCGATCACCGAACGGACCGATGAACCCATCACCGACCACGAACGCGATCGAAACGCCGATCCGACACCACCAGTGCGCCTGAACCCCGACAACACCGCCACCACCACGACGACCAATCACCACCCCGAAGGGTCCGGGCTGGGTCGGGGCGGGAAACCCGAGGTGAAACCCCCACCACCCACCCCCTGGTCACACCAGCCAGCCCGCAGCCCCCAGCACCCCGACATCTACCACCGGCGCTCCCGACCAGCCCCCACCCAACCCGACCCGTACATCTGGCCCCCCGGCGCAGTCCCCGCACACCCCGCCCCGCCCGCACAGCCCGCACCGGAGGACCGATGACCACCATGTCCCCGCCGCCCCGGGTCGTCGACCTGCGCGACGCTGTCGAGCGACTTCGGGAGTCGTGCGCCTGGCTGTGGCTGCTGATGGCACCCGGCCGGGAGCGCCGGCCCGGCCGGCCCGTCGACGAGGACCAGGCCGAGATCCTCGAAGCGCGCGGGCACGCCGCCCGGACGTACCGGGAGTGGAACCTGCGGCACGGCATGGGCGCGCTGGCACCGTCGGCGGCGGCCGCGCGGCTCGACGTCGTCGACGCCCTCACCGTCGTCACCCGGATCCTGACCCGGCTGGCCCGCCTCGTCGCCGAGTACCGCGACTCGTCGTACGTCGGCGGCGGCCGGCCCGTCGACGTGCTGGACTGGTTGACCGCCGGCGGGCCCGGCCGGCGCTGGGTGGTCGACGCCGCCGGCGACGCGTGGCGGGCCGGCGTGCTCGACGACCTGCGCGACAACCGGGACGCGTACCTGGTGGGCAGGATCGCCGAGCACATCGCGTGGGCGGACGAGGTCGCCCGGGCGGCGGCCGGCGTGGTGGCCGAACCGGTGCGGCCGATCGAGCACCGCTGCCCGGCCTGCCGCCACCGATCCCTGCAACTGCGCCACGACGGCCACGACAAACGCCGCTGGACGGTGGAGTGCGTCCGCCGGACCTGCCTGTGCGCCGGGGCCGGCTGCGGCTGCCTCCGACGCGACCGACGGCCCGGCCTGCCCCACGTGTGGACACGGGGCGAGATGGAGGGACCGGGCGGGCTGGCCACCGCCGTGGCGATCGCCCGCCGCCTCGACGAGCAGGGCCGGCCCCGGCCCACCGTCCGCAGCACCACCACCGGACACGGCGGCTGGTCCGACCGGCGGACCGGTGCGGCGTGAGCGGCGTGGTCGTGGTCGATGGCGTGCAGTGGTGGACCACCGCGTACGCCGTGGCGCAGCTACGCGTCGACCGGAAGCTCATCAACCAGTGGGTGCTGCGGTCCCGCCGTGCTGGCCACGTCGCCGGTGCCAGCCCGCAGGACTGCCCACGCTGCCAGTCGAACCCTGAGAGCTTCCCCCATGTCGACCCACCGGTGCGACGATCCGGGATCTACGGCTACGTCGGCGAGCAGCTGCTCGCCGCCGAGGAGCGGACCTGGTCAGGATCGCGAGGTGGTGTGGTCCGGACAGACGTTTGACAAGATCATCACCGGCATATCACCATGGGCGCAGCGCCAGGAGTCTGTCCGGTGCCACGGTCTAACCTGCCAGCCACCCGGGATCGGCTCCGGGACGCAGCCCTCGCTCCGGCGGGGGCTGCGGCGTCTACAGCGCCAGGCAGCCAGGGCGTTGTGCCACGTCTGGGTGGGAGGCGGCAAGGTGGTCGCCCGGTCGGCGGGGCGTAAGGGCAGGCGGCACAGGGCGGCCAAGCGGGACCTGAGTAGCAAGAGCACCAGGTGCTGGCTGTGTGGCCATGAGGGTGCCTACGAGCTGGACCACGATCCGCCGCGCAAGGTGCTGCTGAGGCGGGGACTGGACCCCGACGATCGTCGCTGGCACAAGCCAGCGCACGGCACGTCGTGTCCTTGCCCGACTTGCGGTCAGCGGTGTAACCAGGTGCGTGGCGACCGGCCGGCGAGGCGACCGCGGATGATCCGCGAGTGGTGACCCCGGGGGTGAAGTCCGTGGGCGATGCGCGGGAGACCCCAGAAGTGCCAGCCCCCTTTTTCTCTCCCCGAAGGGGTGTGAGCTGCGGAAATGGTCAAGGCGACGCAAGATCAGACCCGGGTGATCGGGGCGGCGATCAGTGCCGTGATACGCGATCGGATCCGGGATCTGCGCGACCGGGCTGGCCTCGGTCGTAACGAACTCGCGGAGCGGGCACGGGAGTACGGGGCGCCCGAGTCGTTCACGGCGAACGTCGTTGGTTTCTTGGAGAGGGGACGCCGAGGGCTGACGCTGGAGGAGTTGCTGGCGCTGGCCGGTGCACTGGAGGTCACGCCGCTGGAGCTGCTCGGCGACCAGGCGGCGGTGCTCGTCGGCGGCGGCCAGGTCGACGCGCCGGTCTGCCCGAGCTGCGGCGGTGAGGCCGGCCAACTGGAGTCCACCGTCCGGGCCGACGTGGGCAAGCTCGGCGAGCTGGGCACGCTGGAGGAGACCCTCACTCGGACGGCGATCCGCGTGGCTGCCGAGATCGACGCACTCCACGGTGACGGCGTCAAGGAACTGCCGCGGTTGACGCGGGAGCTGCGCTCGACGGTGGAGCAGATCCTGACCGGCCGCCGCGCCGTGCCGGACCCGGACGACGAGGACGACCTTGACGACCTTGGCTCCCCCGATTGATCCGGAGTACGCGGAGCGCGTCCGGGAGGTCTACGGGCTGACGTGCCTGCCGAGGTGGGGGACCCGACGCAACTTCGACCGGCCGACCCTCGGCGGGAAAGCGGCGAAGGTCTCGAAGGCGCTCGGCTCGCCGTACATGCCGTGGCAGCGCTACACCGCGGACATCGGCCTGGAGATTGACCTCGACACCGGGCTGCTGGCGTACCGGGGTGTGGACCTGACGGTGCCCCGCCAGTCGGGCAAGACCACCACGGTCCTGTCGGTGGCAGTGCACCGGGCCAATGCGTGGCAGCGGCAGCGAATCCTCTACGGCGCGCAGACCGGCACCGCAGCCCGCGAGAAGTGGGAGGACGAGCACCTGCCGATCCTGGAGGCAGCCAAGGCGTTCCAGGGCAGGTACCGCGTCCGCAAGGCCAACGGCCGTGAGGCGATCCTTTGGACGCGCACCAGGTCGATCCACACGCTGACCACCAACAAGGAGCAGGCCGGCCACGGCAGGATCCTCGATCTGGCGTTGCTCGACGAGTACTTCGCCCAGGTCGACTACCGGTTGGACCAGGCCACCGGCCCGGCGATGATCACCCGGGCGAACGCGCAGAAGTGGCGGCTGTCGACGGCGGGGACCAGCCGGAGCGTGCCGTTCAACCAGATGCGCGCTCGTGGGCGCGCTGCCGTCGAGCAGGGTCGGCAGAGCAAGATCGCCTACCTCGATTGGTGCGCGCTGCCGGGCATGGACCGCACCGATCCGGCCGTGTGGCGGACCTGCATGCCGGCGTTGTGCCCGGCCCCGGTGCGCGGCGTGTGCCGCTGCTCGAAGGATTGGCGGCACACGGTCACCGATGACGCGATCTTCGGCGAGCTGGAGTCGATGGCCGACGATCTGAGCGACTTCGACCGTGCCTATCTCAACATCGCCCGCGAGGACGGCGAGGTCGACCGAGACCCGAACGTCCCCACCCCGGAGGAGTGGGGACTGCTCGCTGACCCGGAGAGTCTCGGCACCGGCGTCGTCGCGATCGCGATCGATATCACTCCCAAACGCGACCACGCAGTGATCGTGGGGGCTGGCTTCGATCCGCTCGGTCTGCCGCGGATCGTGGTGCTGGAGTACGGCGAGGGCACCGGCTGGCTGCGGGAGAGCATCGAGCGGTGGCACACCAAGCTGAAGCCGGTCGCCTGGGTGCTCGACGAGAAGTCGCCCGCGGCGACGATGGTCCTGCCGATGGACCGTGCGGGCATCCCTCGCATGAAGGAACGCAAGGAGGACTGGCACCGGGGCCACCTGTGGATCCCGACCGTCCCCCAGTTCGGCGCGGCCTGCGGCGACTTCACCGATGCTGTCCGGCAGGGCCAGCTGGTGCACCTCGACCAACCGGAACTCACTGTCGCGATCGACGGCGCGGCCAGCCGCCCGATCGGCGACGGACTGTGGGCGTGGGGTCGCAAGATCGCGTCGGTGGACATCTCCCCGCTGGTCGGCGCGTCGCTCGCCCTCGCCGCGCTGCTGCGCTTCCAGGACCTGGCGAACCCGCCGCAGGTGGCGGTGGCCGC
>NZ_JBMKNR010000003.1:0-20872 GCF_049863385.1 Micromonospora sp. WMMD723 | reverse complement strand
AGACGCCGCAGCCCCCGCCGGAGCGAGGGCTGCGTCCCGGAGCCGATCCCGGGTGGCTGGCAGGTTAGACCGTGGCACCGGACAGACTCCTGGCGCTGCGCCCATGGTGATATGCCGGTGATGATCTTGTCAAACGTCTGTCCGGACCACACCACCTCGCGATCCTGACCAGGTCCGCTCCTCGGCGGCGAGCAGCTGCTCGCCGACGTAGCCGTAGATCCCGGATCGTCGCACCGGTGGGTCGACATGGGGGAAGCTCTCAGGGTTCGACTGGCAGCGTGGGCAGTCCTGCGGGCTGGCACCGGCGACGTGGCCAGCACGGCGGGACCGCAGCACCCACTGGTTGATGAGCTTCCGGTCGACGCGTAGCTGCGCCACGGCGTACGCGGTGGTCCACCACTGCACGCCATCGACCACGACCACGCCGCTCACGCCGCACCGGTCCGCCGGTCGGACCAGCCGCCGTGTCCGGTGGTGGTGCTGCGGACGGTGGGCCGGGGCCGGCCCTGCTCGTCGAGGCGGCGGGCGATCGCCACGGCGGTGGCCAGCCCGCCCGGTCCCTCCATCTCGCCCCGTGTCCACACGTGGGGCAGGCCGGGCCGTCGGTCGCGTCGGAGGCAGCCGCAGCCGGCCCCGGCGCACAGGCAGGTCCGGCGGACGCACTCCACCGTCCAGCGGCGTTTGTCGTGGCCGTCGTGGCGCAGTTGCAGGGATCGGTGGCGGCAGGCCGGGCAGCGGTGCTCGATCGGCCGCACCGGTTCGGCCACCACGCCGGCCGCCGCCCGGGCGACCTCGTCCGCCCACGCGATGTGCTCGGCGATCCTGCCCACCAGGTACGCGTCCCGGTTGTCGCGCAGGTCGTCGAGCACGCCGGCCCGCCACGCGTCGCCGGCGGCGTCGACCACCCAGCGCCGGCCGGGCCCGCCGGCGGTCAACCAGTCCAGCACGTCGACGGGCCGGCCGCCGCCGACGTACGACGAGTCGCGGTACTCGGCGACGAGGCGGGCCAGCCGGGTCAGGATCCGGGTGACGACGGTGAGGGCGTCGACGACGTCGAGCCGCGCGGCCGCCGCCGACGGTGCCAGCGCGCCCATGCCGTGCCGCAGGTTCCACTCCCGGTACGTCCGGGCGGCGTGCCCGCGCGCTTCGAGGATCTCGGCCTGGTCCTCGTCGACGGGCCGGCCGGGCCGGCGCTCCCGGCCGGGTGCCATCAGCAGCCACAGCCAGGCGCACGACTCCCGAAGTCGCTCGACAGCGTCGCGCAGGTCGACGACCCGGGGCGGCGGGGACATGGTGGTCATCGGTCCTCCGGTGCGGGCTGTGCGGGCGGGGCGGGGTGTGCGGGGACTGCGCCGGGGGGCCAGATGTACGGGTCGGGTTGGGTGGGGGCTGGTCGGGAGCGCCGGTGGTAGATGTCGGGGTGCTGGGGGCTGCGGGCTGGCTGGTGTGACCAGGGGGTGGGTGGTGGGGGTTTCACCTCGGGTTTCCCGCCCCGACCCAGCCCGGACCCTTCGGGGTGGTGATTGGTCGTCGTGGTGGTGGCGGTGTTGTCGGGGTTCAGGCGCACTGGTGGTGTCGGATCGGCGTTTCGATCGCGTTCGTGGTCGGTGATGGGTTCATCGGTCCGTTCGGTGATCGGTTTTTGTTCGTGATCGTGATTGGTCGTCGTCTCGTCGGTGATCGGTGCGTGATCTCCGTCGGCGGGCAGGTCGTGGAGCACCTGATCGCGGGCACGCATCCGGGCGGCCTGCTCGGGGGTGGGGATGGGCAGCAGCACCATGTCGGCCTCGTGGGGCAGCCGGTGGCCCTTGTGCTCGTTGCAGCGCTTGCAGCTCAAGACGAAGTTCTCGGCGTTGGCGCCGGCGGGCTGGTCGGGGTCGACGTGGTCGTAGTGGATCCGCTTGCGGGGGTCCTTGGCCCGGCCGGACTTCGGCGACAGCGGCCCGCTGCCGCAGTACCGGCAGCAGCCGCCGTCGCGGGTGTAGACGAGGGCCTTGAGGCGGGCGTCGCGCAGGTCGGCCTTCTGCGCCCGGTTGCGGTTGTACTCCCGCCGGGACGGGTTCCGCTTGGAGAAGCCGTGGATCCGGTAGGCGTACCCGGTGATCCAGCCGTCGCCGAGGCACTCGCACTCGTCGCCCTGGCGGTGCAGCAGCGGCGGCTGGTCGAGTACCCCGGTGGTCAGCAGACCGAGGATCTTCTTCCGTCCCCGGCACTGCTGCAACGCCATGCCCTCGGTCAGGTAGCCGTCGGACAGCACTGACGACGCCACCGATTTCAGGCGGCACAGCGCTGACTGCAACGCGTCGACGAGGTCCGCGACCCCGCCGGCGAGCACCTCCCACACCGGCTCGGTGTGGAAGGTGTCGCTCTCAAGCCAGTACGGCACGACCCACCGCCCCAAAGATCAACATCGATGGTTCTCCTGATACGGCAAAGCGCGGCCACCTGCCAAGGTGGCCGCGCCGAAGGTTGAGCAGGACGATCAGAGCGGCGGGAAGCGCCGTCACTGGGGTGGTTCGGGAGGGTCCTCCGTCACGGGAGCACCCCCAGCGCCTCCGTGACCACGACCGCCACGGCGGCCACCGCGACGAGCAGAGCGAGGAAACCGGCCAGAGCGGACCAGAGCCGGCCGGTGACCATCCGCGCGTAGGCCAGCAGCAGCGCGCCCGCCACGGCCAGGCCGATGACCAGGCGCAGGATCTCGGGCCGCATCAGCTGGCACCGCCCGCCGGCCGGCCCTCGCTCGGCACGGCGGCGGAGGACGTCAGGTCGAGCCGTTCGGCGATCGCCGCGACGGTTGGGCAGACGCCCCGGCACAGCGGCTCCTCGCATCCCGTACACCACGGGCACGAGCAGTGGCAGTGACGCCGGACCGGCGGACCACCGTCCTCGGGTTCACTGTCGATGAATCCGCCACCGTCGCAGCCGCCGCAGTCGGGGTCCGGCGCGTTGGTCTTGGAATGGTACGGCTGGTGAATGTCGAGGACGCGCAGCACGACACCGCGCAGCAGCTGGTCGGTGCCTGGCCGCTCCAGACGCTGCCGGATGGCGTGCACGGCCTGGTCGTGGGTGGCGATCAACACGATCTCGCCCATCAGGTCAGCGCCCCGGGTGCGTCCGCCGCGGTAGCGGTCATGATCTTGTCGTAGAGGGCCAGCGCGAAGCAGGCGTCACCCATGGCGGTGTTGCTGGTCATGTCTCCTCGATCGGGTGGATGGGGTCCGACGTCGGCGGCGTCGGGAGCGGGAGGGGTCGGGCGCAGGCGGCGCACTGCCGGCGCTCGACGACGTAGACCACGCCGGTCATCAGGCCGGTCACCGTCATTCGGCAGATGTGCGGATACGGTGCGGCGACCGGCACCGGCCGGCCCAGCACGACGCTCGCGCCGAGCCACCGGCCGGCCGGCGCGATCACGGCGCCCTCTGCGTACGCATCCGGCGGCGCATGCCCTGGTTGGTGCCCGCCCACAGGCCGTGCAGCTTGTCGACCGGCTGGCTCAGCGCCCAGTCGAGGCACGGCCCGTAGACCGCGCAGCCCTGGCAGTACAGCACCCGGACGGCCGCCGCCGCGGCCACGGACTCCGGCTCGGGGAAGAAGTCGCCCGGATCGGCGTCGACACACGCCGGACGGACGGTCCGGTCGCGCAGGAAGCCGGGCACCACTTCGGCGATGACCGTGATGATTCCGCCGGTCACGCCTCACCTGCCGTGGCGGCCGCGGCCATGCGGCGCAGGATCAGCAGCGTCCGGTCGGCGGTCACCGGGTCGATCGCGGTCCGGACAGCCAGGTTGTCCGGGTCGACCTCGCCACGCCACCAGGTGACCCGCTCCCGCAGCGCGTACGGCACCACCCGGGGCCGGGTGCGCCAGTCGGGGTAGTACCGGCACAGCAGCGGCGTCAGCTCCTCAGCCCGCCACGTCACCGCACGGGCGGTCAGCAGGGACCGGATCCGCTCGTCGACGGTGGCCGGGTCGACCGCGTCGGCGGGCACCGCCCGCACCCGTGGACCGGCGAGGCGGATGGTCACCCGGAGCAGCTCGGTGCCGACGGCGTCGACGGCGTCGACGCGCAGCGCCACCGGGGCCAGGTTCCGCCGGCCCGACGGTGCCGGCGGGCGGAGCACCTCGGTGCAGCGGACCACCGACAGCCCGGCACCGGTCACCTCGGCGGCCCACCGGCCGGCCTCGGCCCGGGCCCCGGCAGCAGCGGCCACCGCAGCGCGCAGGCGCACCGCCCGGGCGCACGCCAGGCACAGGTGACGGGACGCGTCCGCCTCACCATCGGTCAGGTGATCCGCCCCGGCCACGTGGCCCAGCACCGGCACCGGCCGGTCCGGACGGGCACCGCACCCCTCACATACCCGGCCCGCCCCGGCTCGCGCCCGGGCCGCCTCCAGGTGCCAGATGCTCGCCGGCGACGGCGTCGCCTCGGCCAGGGAGTACAGCTCGACGACCTCCCGCCGTCCGCGCCAGTTCGGCGCGTCGACGTACGCGCGGACCGGGCCGCCCGGCAGCCGGGGCAGGTCCAGATCCGCCAGCTGCGTCCGGGAGTACAAGCCGCTCGGCACCCGCCGCCAGCCCTCGTGCACCGGCAGATCAGCCACGCGGCACCTCCACGATTTCGCCGTCGATCGCGTCGCCGGCCCGCAGGCCGGCGGCGACTCCGGCGGCGTACAGGCCGGACAGGTGCGCGGGCAGCAGGCCGAGCGCGCACAGGATGTCGAGGGCCTGGTCGACGCTGCCGGCGTAGAACTCCGTCGACGCCTGGCAGTAGTTCCCGCCGCCCTTGAGGAACCGGACGTGGATCTCACCGTCGTCATCGGCCCACCACTGAACGGTGGCCAGCGTCACCGGCTGCAACCCGCTCAGCGCCGCGGACGTCGACGAGTAGGGCACCTCGTACACCCGGGCCTCGGTCCGGCGGCCACCGCAGGCCGTGAGGTGGGCGAGGGCGGCCCGCAGTCGGCGCACCTGCTCGACGGTCAGCCCGGGGGCGGCGGGGGTTACCCCTGCCCCGTCGACGGGGGAAGCCGCCGACGGGGCAAGGGCTGGAGCGGCGTGGTCGGCCGCGAGCGCCACCGGCGAACCGGCGTCCACGGCGTCGGGGCCTTCCGCTCCATCCGCCGGGTCCGTGTCAGCCCCGGCGGCCGTGTGAGTGCCGGCCGCGACCGGCTGGACGAACTCCGGCGCCACCGCGGCGATGCGGCGGGCCGGGTCGGTGTCGGTGTCGTTGGCCGGGGCGGAGCCGCGAAGCTCCGCCCCGGCCGTGTCCGAGGCCCGGGGGTCGTGGGTCTCGGACGCACCCGCCGCGACGCGGGTGGTCCCCTCATCCGGCCAGCAGGTGCGACACCAGGTCGCCTGCCACCGGTCGGCGGCCTGCTGGGCGGTCAGCGTCAGCCCGGTGCGGGTAGCCCGCGAGCAGACCGTGAGCAGCACCGACCGCAGCGCGTGGGCGGCGATGCCCTTGCGGGCGGTCGCGATCCAGACCCGCTCGGCCGGTGCCGGCCCGCGCTCCTCGATGACCACCGGAGCCGGAGCCGGGGCCGGGGTCGAGGTTGGGGTTGGTCGGGTCGCGGGGCGCTGCCGGCCGTCGAGCGACCGGACGGTGGACGGCAGGTCGTCTGCCTCAGCTGAGACAGACGCGACCTCCCTGGCCGCCGTGGCCTTACTGATGTTCAGTGCGGCACCGATCGCCCGGGTGGACATGCCGACGTGCCGCAGCGTTGCCACCGCCTGGGTGCGGTGCACCTCCGGTACCCGGAGCCGGTCCGCCCCGTACTCACCGTCCAGGTAGTCCTGCCAGCTCGGGTAGCCGAGGACCTGCCAGTCGCCGCGCTCGAAGGCGAGCGCGAACTCGGCCACCGTCTCCAGGTAGTCGCGCAGCCCCTGGCGGATCCGTTCGGCGCGGGCCCGGGCAGCTTCCTCCGTGGACCGGTCGGTCAGGGCGACGACGTCCGGGCTCACCGGGGGGCCTGCCGCATCATCCGGGCGGTCCGCCGGCGGGCACCGGCCCGGGTCCACGCGTACCCCTGCCGCAGCCGGCCGCCCGTGACCATCACGGCCCAGTGCCAGCGCCGCCGCCACCACGGCCGGTCCTCGATCAGGCACGGCGGGAAGCCGTACAGCACCCGGGCGTCGGCGGGGGCCGGCTCCGGGCAGGCGGACCGGACCGGCTCGGCCGGGCCGGTCACCGCGCTGAACGGGGCGGCGGCCGGCGGCCGGCCGGCGCGGCGGGCCGTGATCCGGGGCAGTTGGCCGAGGCGCTCCGGACCGCCCGGCGCGTACTCCGGATAGGTCGCGTAGCCCGGCCGGCCGGCGGCGGCCCGGCGCAGCTGCTCGTCGGTGAGCAGACGCGGGGCGGTCTGGTCGGTCATCGTCCTACTCCTCATCAGGGTCGCGCTCGCCGAGGATCGCGGCGTCGCGCGCTTGGGCGGCGGCGGCGAGAGCGGGCGAGATACGGGATCGGCGCGGGTTCGGCGGGGGCGGGGTGTGGTTGAGGTCGCCGGCCTCGCCGACACGCAGGCAGGTGCGGCAGGTCTGCCGGAAGCGGTGGTCCACGCCGATGTCCGGGTCCGGGTCCCACCGCGAGCAGATCCGCCGGCCAGGCTTGTTGGTCACGGCGTGACCCCCTGGTCCTGGCCCTGGTCCTGGCCGTCGAGCAGGTCCGGGCCGGTCTGGGCGGGGCCGCCCCGCCCGGACATGCCGGGCAGGGCGACCGGCTTCGACTGGGCCCGCAGCTCGGCCCGCTGCTTGCGCCAGCACCCGGCCCCGATCCGGCGGGCCCGGGACAGGGGCGTGTGCACCGGCCGGTCACACAGCCGGCACAGCACCGGCGGCTTGGTGCTCGTCACGGTCGACCGGCCCGGGCGTGCAGGGCCGCCGTCGACTCGGCGGACCGCTGGGCGACGTACGCGGCGAGCAGCAGGTTGACCGGCGGCCCCGGCCGGGTGGGCCGGGCCGGCGGCGGGGCGGGCCGGGGCGCGACCCCGACCACCCGCACCACCCGGTCGTGCCGGTCGGCACCCAGCAGCACCGTGATCCACGCCAGCACCACCGCGCACGCCACCGCGAGCACCACCACGGCGGTCAGCCCCGGGTGCGCGAGCAGCATGTCCACGACGGCCGTGATCACCGCAGCTCCCTGCGGTCCAGGTGTCGCCAGCGGCGCCAGCGGCTACGCGGCGGCCTGGTGTAGAAGTCCACCCACAGCTCGTCGACGGCGTCTGGCGGGGCCTCGGCCTGGCCGGAGTCGGTCAGACGCCACACCGCGATGGCCAGCGCCAGCACCGCGAGGCCGAGCAGCAGGGTGATTACGTCTTGCACCGTCAGGTCACGCATCGGCGATCACCGGCCGCGCCTGCCCGTACACCGTCCCGGCCGCGAAGTTGTCGACCGGCGCGTGCTCGACGACCAACTCCAGCGGCCCGTACGTCTCCACCGCCGCCGCCGGCGTGTGATAGGCCCCGCCGTCCGCGGCGATCAGCATCTCCACCCCGACGTCGTCGGGCTGCTCACGCCACAGGACCCCGAAGAGCAGGACACCGCCGGCGGTGCGCCACACCTGCCCGGCGTGCACCTGCGGCACGTACGGGTGCACCTCCACCAACGGCCGGTAGTGGCCGTCGACGAGCGGCAGGTGGATCACCTCGCCCGGGTGACCCGGCATGGTGAACTGGAGCCGCAGATCGCCGTGCGCGACGACCACCGCCTCCGGAATCACCAGCCGAAGCACCGTGCCCGGCGGCGTCAACCCCTGCCCGCTCATCGCCCGGCCTCCGGGATCGTCAGGTAGTCGCTGCCCCGGCCCCGGTCGTGCAGCGGCACCGACGCCGAGTGCAGACCCCGGTACCGGGCCACCCGGGCCCGCCGCTGCCCCACCGCCACCGCCACCACCACCGCACCGAGCCAGCCGAGGACCAGCACCGCGACACCCGCCAGCGCACCCGTGCCCGGCGACCCGGGCAGCGCCACCACCACCCCGACGACCACCACGACACCCCCCAGCGCGGCCGCCAACCCGCCAGCCGGAGACCACCGCCGGCCGGCCGCCGGCGGCAGAGACCGGGACGGACGCACGGGAGGCTCGGCGGCCAGCGGGGGCCGGCCGACCAACGCCGGATCGACCGCCCGCGGAAACTCCGACTCCCCGGCCCGAGGCAACGTCGACTCGACGACCGGCACCGCCGCAGCCGCGGCCGCGGCGAACACCGGCGCGGGCCGGGCCCGGACCGGCCCGACCGGCACCACAGGACGCACCGGCCCGCCCACACGGGCCGCAGCAGAACGCGCGGCCGCCGCCTCCCGGCGGGCACGGAACGCCGCGAGCCGCTCCGCCCGCCGCTGCCGCTGCACCCGGGCACGGCGGGCCTCCCACCAACGCTCACACCACACCGCGCCCGCCACCAGCACCACCGCCAGCAGCAGACCCCCCACCTCCGGGCCCGCAGCCCGCAGCCCCGCGATCACCGTGGCCATCACACCGACACCTCGGCCAGGGCCTCGCCCGTCGACAGGTCCACCGGTGCCGGCCGCGGGCCGGCCGGGACCGGGCACCCGTCCGGCGGCACCACCACCGCCGACATCACCAGCGACAGCCCCCGCCACTGCGTCCACGCCGTGAACACCCTCACCCGGCGACCGTTCTCGGCGATCGTGTCCATGACCTGCGCGTCCCGAAGGACGTCGAAGCGCTCCGCCCATGCCTCGGCCTCCGCGATCGCGTCACACCGCACGATCACCACCCGATCGGCGGCCCCCTCGTCCATGAACCGGATCAGCGCCGGGGCCGGCAGCGCCGGCTGGTCAACGGCGTAGCAGAGCCGCGACAACTCCCGCAGCACGTTCGCGCGGGCGATCCGCCGGCCCGCCGGCTGCCCCTCCACCGGGGCCGGCGCGGGACCGGCCTGGCGGCGGGACAGCGCCCGGGGGTGCACACCGGTGAAGTCCATCCCGCTGCCGCAGGGCCGGGAGGACACATCCTGGTCGAGCGGGAAGAGGCGGAGACCCGCCTCAGAGGCGGCGATCCGCGCGGCGTCGCGGTGCACCTGGCAAACGTTGATCGCGCCCGCCAGGGCGTAGGCACCGCCACCCGTAGGACGCTGGATCTCGTAGCGGACGGCAGCGTCGCCACCGCAGCCCGGCAGGACCGGCAACCCAGCCGGCGTGCCGGGCGTCGCCGGCTGCTGCGCCGCCTCCGACGGGGGCTGCTGTACGTTGGTCATCTCGACCGTCCTTCCTCTGCTGGGGGTTGGATCGGATGGGAAATCCGGGGTCACGGCTTGTCCGAGCCGTGGCCCCGCGTTGTCCCGCGTGATCACCGCTTCCCACCGCCCTTGGGCGGCTTCGGCGGCTTGGGGGCGGGCTTCGGCGGCGTCGACCTGTTCGGGGGCCGCGTGTCGGCGGGCCGCGTCGATCCGCCGCCGGGCTTCAACCAGTCGGCGCTCACGCGGCCACCGGGGCCGGGAAGAACGCGGATGGCGGAACGTTGAGCGCGCCGGCGATGCGCTCCAGGTCGACGACGTCGAAAGGCGTCTCGCCGGTCATCCGCCGGCTGATGTATGCCTGGGTGAATCCGGTCAGCTCGGCGAGCTTGGTCTGGCTCATTCGCTGTCGCGCCATCTCGACGCGCACGGCGACCACCACCGAGTCGCGGAGTCCGCCGGTAGATGTACCGCTGAGCGTGTTGTCTACCTGCATGGGGACATGTTTACGCCTCCGCCGCGAGGGTTGTCAACACGCTCAGCGGTACATCCACACAGTTCGTTGGAATGTCACACGGCTACGCTTGCCCTTATACCGGTAAGCGAGTCATCATCTCCGTATGAGCGAGAGCAACGCGCGCACTGGGATGCGCCTCCGGCACCTGGCCGCCGAAGAGATCCGGGTACTGCTCGCCCGCCGCCGCATGAGCGCAGCCGAACTGGCGAGGCAGACCGGAATCCGCCAGCAGGCGCTCAGTCGCCGCATGACCGGGGAGACCGCATTCGACCTCGACGACCTGGAGCGCATCGCCGACGTCCTGGGCGTCACCGTCGCCGACCTCTTGCCGACAGCTCAGACCACCAATACCCTTCGGTAACCGCAGAGCGACGTGACCCCCGTCACGTCACCCACCCCCGAAGGCGGCAACCTCGATGGCTCTCGATGTCCCATACCGTTCCATCCCCGATATGTTCCGCAAGCGGGTGGCCGCCACCCCCGACCAGCGCGCCTTCGCCCACCCGGCGGCGGACGACTCCGGGCCGGTCTGGTTGACCTGGGCGCAGGTCGGCCGGCGGGCCGACGCGGTCGCCGCCGGCCTGCACGGGCTCGGGGTCGGGCTGGAGGACCCGGTGGCGATCCTGGCCAACACCCGACTGGACTGGATCATCGCCGACTTCGGCATCATGTGCGCGGGCGGCGCGACCACCACCGTCTACCCCACCACCGAGCCGCAGGACGCGACGTACATCATCGCCGACTCCGGCTCCCGGGTGCTGTTCGCCGAGAACCCGGCCCAGGCGGCGAAGGTGTCCGGCGCGCAGCTGCCCGCGCTGACCCACGTGGTGCTCTTCGACGGCACCCCCGACCCGACCGCCGCCGTGCCCCAGCTCACCCTGGCCGAGCTGGAGGAGCAGGGCGCGCGGGCGCTCGCCGCCGACCCCGGCCTGGTGGACCGGCTGATCGCCCCCGTCGGTCCCGAGCACCTGGCCACGCTGATCTACACCTCGGGCACCACCGGCCGGCCGAAGGGGGTCGAGCTGCTGCACGGTGGCTGGTGCTGGGAGGGGGTGGTGCAGGCCGAGACGGGCCTGCTGCGCGACGACGACGTGCAGTACCTGTGGTTGCCGCTGTCGCACTCGTTCGGCAAGACGCTGCTCTGCGGCTCGACGCACGTCGGCCTGCCCACCTACGTCGACGGCCGGGTGGACAAGCTCGTCGAGCTGCTCGGGGTGATCCGGCCGACGCTGATGTGCGGGGCGCCCCGGGTCTACGAGAAGGTCTACAACAAGGCGGTCACCACCGCGCAGGACGCCGGGGGCGCCAAGGCGAAGATCTTCGCCTGGGGGGTCGAGGTCGGTAAGCGGAAGGTCGCCCTGGAGCAGGCCGGCCGACCGGTGCCGGGCATGCTGAAGGCCAAGTACGCGGTGGCCGAGAAGCTCGTGTTCAGCAAGCTCCAGGCCCGCCTCGGCGGCCGGATCCGGGTGCTCGTCTCGGGCGCGGCCCCGCTGAGCGCCGAGATCGCCACCTTCTTCGCCGCGGCCAACCTGCCGATCTCCGAGGGGTACGGCCTGACCGAGACCAGCGCCGGCAACTTCGTCAACCCGCCCGACGGGCTGCGGATCGGCACTGTCGGCCGGGCGATGGGCGACCTGGAGTGCCGGATCGACACCGACGGGGAGATCCTGGTACGCGGCCGGCCGGTGATGCGCGGCTACCACAACCTGCCCGAGGAGACGGCCGCCGCGTTCACCGAGGACGGCTTCTTCCGGACCGGTGACATCGGCAGCCTCGACGACGACGGCTACCTGCGCATCACCGACCGCAAGAAGGACCTGGTCAAGACCTCCGGCGGCAAGTACGTCGCGCCGTCGCACATCGAGGGCATGTTCAAGGCCATCTGCCCGTACACCTCGCAGGCGATCGTCATCGGCCAGGCCCGCAACTACTGCACCATGCTGGTCAGTCTGGACCCGGACGCGATCCGGGGCTGGGCGGCGGGTGGCCCGTTGGAGGGGCGTGACTACGCCGAGATCGTCGCCTCGCCCGAGGCCCACGCGATGGTCGAGGAGCACGTCGCCCAGCTCAACACCAGGCTCAACCGCTGGGAGACGATCAAGAAGGTGACGGTCCTGCCCCGCGACCTGACCATCGAGGACGGCGAGATGACCCCGTCGCTGAAGATCAAGCGGCGCGGTGTGGAGAGCAACTTCGCCGCCGAGATCGACCGGATGTACGAGGGCAGCCTGGCCGAGATCTGATCCCCGCCGACCGGCCGGCGTCCGTGTCCTCCCGTCCCGGGACACGGCCGCCGGCCGGTCACAGGTGCTCGTGACGCCACCGGCTCTGTGCCTCCTCGACGGCCTCCTCCTGCGCCAGGGCCAGCCGGCGCACCTGCCGCCGACGGCCGCCCTGGCTGCGGGTCTGCACCGCGGCCAACGCCACGCAGACCAGCGCCAGCAGGGCCAGCGCCCCCACCTCGGGCACCCGGGCCCCGGCCGGGGCGAGCGCCGCCAGCGCCAGCACCGCCAGCACCGGCGGCCAGCGCAGCACCCGGGTCGCCCGCAGCTCGCAGGCCACGAGGCTGAGCAGGTAGAGGCCCACCCCGCCCCAGAGCACCAGCACCCAGAAGCCCCCCAGCGGCACCCCCCAGGTCGGGGTGTCCGGGTCGGCCACCTCGGCCAGCAGGTCCTTGAGGCCGAGGGCGAAGAAGATCACCCCGGCGATGATCGGCAGGTGCAGGTAGGTGTAGGCGTCGCGGGCCAGCCGGGCCCTGCCCACCGGATCGCGGCTGCCGTGCAACGCCTGTTCCAGGGCGAGCGCCAGGGTGTCGAAGTAGGCCCACCACAGCACCGACGCGACGGCGATGCCGAACACCGCGGCGATCACCACCGGCCAGGTCAGCGGCAGGCCGGTGACGAACTTCGGGCCGACGCCGAGCGCGATGATCGACTCGCCGAGCGCGATCAGCACCATCAGGGCGTGCCGTTCGGCCCAGTGCCCGGCGGAGAGCACCGCCCAGTAGGTCCCGCCGAGGCGGATCCCGGCCACGTACTCCAGCAGCAGGGCCAGCGTCCAGAGGGTGAGTTGCAGGACGGTCGCGGTGCCGTCGGCGGCGACCCGGTGGGGCAGCAGAGCGGAGGCGACCAGCAGCGCCGTGGCGGCCACCGGCAGCAGCGCGAGCCGGGTCCACTGCCGCCACCGGGCCGGGTCGTCCCGGGCCAGCACGCCGAAGACGGCCAGTTGGCAGGCCCGGACGAGGAAGTAGCAGCCGGCGAAGACCAGTGGGCCGTTCAGCCCGCCCGGCTCGTCGACGAACGCCCCCGGCATGCTCAGCGCCAGCAGGAAGGTGGCGGTGACGGTGAGGAAGCCGAGCAGTGGCAGCGGCCCCTGGTCGGCGCGGACCGCGTTGCCCAGACCCGCGAAACCGGTCCAGCACCACCACAGCAGGCCCAGCACCAGCAGGCAGCGCAGCAGGTTGGCCCCGGTGGGCTCCTGCGAGGTCAGCGCGGTGACGGTGAAGAACGCGAAGACGAAGACCAGGTCGTAGAAGAGTTCCAGCCGGGTGGTCCGGGAGCCGGGCGCACCGGGCCGGATCCCGTGCCACCGTCCCGGGCCACCCACACCGGCAGTCTCCCAGCCGGGGCCGCCCGGTCAGGCCGGTTCGCCCCGACCGGCGACGCGGCCGTCCGACGGCGACGCGTCGCCCGTGCGGCGCAGGCCCGGTCGGGACCGTCCTGGCCGGGTCAGGCGATGACTGCTGGTTCCCGCCAGCGCGGGCGACCCGCGCCCCGGTCGAGGTCGTAGCGGATCGCGGCCAGCCGGCCGACCGCCTCCACCAGGTCGGCGACGGGCAGCGTGAACGGCAGCCGGAGGAACCGCTCCAGGGTGCCGTCCAGGCCGAAGCGGGGACCGGGCGCCAGCCGTACGCCGACCTCCTCGGCCGCGCGGGCCAGCGCGCTGGAGATCGGGCCGTCCAGCTCGACCCAGAGCGTGACGCCGCCCCGGGGGACGTCGAAACGCCAGTCCGGCAGCCGTTCGGCGAGCACGGCGAGCAGCGCGTCGCGCTGGGTGACCAGTTGTGCCCGGCGGGCCGCGACGATGGCCGGGGCCTGGGCGAGCAGGTGCACCGCCACCAGTTGGTCGAGCACCGGGCTGGCCATGTCCACCCCGACCCGGGCGGCGGCGAGCCGCTGCACCTGCGGGGCGGAGGCGCGGACCCAGCCGATCCGCAGGCCGCCCCAGTACGGCTTGCTCATCCCGCCGATGGAGATCACCCGGGAGTGCCTGTCGAACACGGCCATCGGTGGGGGCAGCGGCGTGCCGTCCAGCGGCAGGTCCACGAAGGACTCGTCGACGACCAGGTCGGTGCCGGCGGCGTGGGCGGTGGCGACCAGCCGCTCCCGCAGCTCGGCGGCCATCAGGTGCCCGGTCGGGTTGTGGAACTCGGGGATCAGGTAGGCCAGTTTCGGCCGGGTCTGCCGGACGCTGCCCAGCAGCAGGTCGGCGTCCCACCCGATCCCGTCGACGGCGAGGCCGTGGGTGGTGATCCGGGCCCGCCGGGCGGCCAGCGCGGCGAGCGCGTTCGGATAGGTGGGCGACTCGACCAGGACGTTCCCGCCGGGCACCAGGGCCAGCCGCAGCACCAGGTCCAACGCGTGCTGGGTGCCGCTGGTCACCATGATCTGCTCGGCGCTGGTCGGCAGCCCCCGCTCGGTGTACGCCCGGGCGACCGCCTCGCGCAGCTCGATGATGCCGGTCGGGTGGTAGCCCGCGCCGGACAGGTACCGGGGCAGGTCCTCCACCGCGGCCCGGGCGGCCGGGACCAGTTCGGGCGGCGCGGCCAGCGCGGCCACCCCGAGGTCGATCATGTCGCGGTCGTCCAGCGGGGTCCACAGGCCGGTGCTGGCGACCCGGTGGGTGCCGGGGAGCATGGTCCAGCTTCCCGCGCCGCGCCGGCTGGCCAGGTGGCCGGTCTCCCGCAACTGCCGGTACGCGGCGGTGACCGTGGTACGGCTGATCCGCAGCGCCTCGGCCAACTCCCGTTCGGCCGGCAGGCGTACCCCCAGGGGGAGCCGGCCGTCGGCGAGCAGGCCCCGGACGGCGGCGGCGAGCGCGGCGTAGTCGGGGCTGCGGCGGCGACCGGGCAGGGCGTGCCACTGCCCGAGCAACCGCGCCAATTGGACCCCTCGCACCTGGCTGGTCACGGCCACCCCTTCGGAATTGGCTCTTCAGTGGGCGATATTGGACCCTAGGGTGGCATGCATGGCTCCGATTGGCAATCTCCGGCACCGACCCGGCCGCCGGCTCACCCAGCTCTACGCCGGGCTGGTCCTCTACGGGGTCAGCATGGCCATGATGATCCGTTCCGGGCTCGGACTGGACCCGTGGGACGTCTTCCACCAGGGGCTGTCCCGGCAGACCGGCCTGTCGTTCGGCACCGTGACCATCGCGGTCGGCGCGGTGGTGCTGCTGCTCTGGATCCCGCTGCGGCAACGCCCAGGGCTCGGCACGGTGAGCAACGTGCTGGTGATCGGGTTGGTGGTGGACGCCACGGTGGCCCTGCTGCCGGCCGGGTGGCCGCTGCCCGCCCGGATCGCCCTGCTGATCGGCGGCATCGTCGCCAACGGCGCCGCCACCGGCCTCTATCTCGGCGCGCGGCTCGGCCCCGGCCCCCGCGACGGCCTGATGACCGGGTACGTCGCCCGCCGGCCGGGCCGCTCGGTCCGGCTCGTCCGCACCGTGATCGAGGTCACCGTGCTGGCCCTGGGCTGGCTGCTCGGCGGCACGGTCGGCGTGGGCACCGTCGCGTACGCGCTCGGCATCGGCCCGCTGGCCCAGTTCTTCATCCCCCGCTTCGCCCTGGCCGACCCGCCGGCGACGGCCCCCGGCACCCCGCGATCCGGTGCCCCGGCACCGGTTCCCACCCCGCCGTGCGGCGCTGCGTCCGCACCTGGGCACGCTGAGCTGCGCTGACAGGACAGGGGGAAAGTAGGTGTTTCCTCAACGGACACCTACGGGCATCATTCGTGCATGGGGGAGAACGCGTGGCGCTGGACGGACGCCTGGATCTTCGTGTCACTGGTGATCGCCAGCGGGGCCGGACGGCACCGGCGCGCGGCGGATTCCCGCCGCCCGGAGGGGGTGCGGCTCACCGACGTGCTGTCCACCGCCGACCACCTCAACCAGGCGATACCCGAACGACAGGACGTGGAGACAGCGGTCCGGCGGCTGGTCGGCGCGGGGCTGGTCACCGTCTCCGACGGCTGGTTCCGGATCACCCCGGACGGTGAGCAGCTCTGGCGTACCCGGCCCCGGGCCGGGGTGGGGGGCACGGTCGACAGCATGCAGGGGGTGCTCGTCCGACGGCACGCCCCGGGCAGCGCGGACTGGCAACTGGCCGAGGAGGAGCACGCCGCCGCCGTCCAGGAGTACGTGGTGCGCTCGATCCCGGCCCCCCGCCGCTCACCCGAGGGGCAGAGCGGGCGCTGAGCCGGCCTGCACCGGTGCCGAACCGTCCACCCGGGCGCGGGTCACCCTCCACGGGGTGGCCCGCCCGGGGCTGGGTCAGCGGACGGGGTGGCCCGCGTCGCGCAGGGCGTCCTTGACCTCGCCGACGGTCAGCTCGCCGAAGTGGAAGACGCTGGCGGCCAGCACCGCGTCGGCCCCCGCCCCGATCGCGGGCGGGAAGTGCGCCACCCGGCCGGCGCCGCCGCTGGCGATCACCGGCACGTCGACCACCGCCCGGACCGCCTCGATCAGGGTGAGGTCGAAGCCGGCCTTGGTGCCGTCGGCGTCCATCGAGTTGAGCAGGATCTCCCCCGCGCCCAGCTCGGCCACGCGCGCCGCCCACTCGACCGCGTCGAGCCCGGTGCCCCGGCGGCCCCCGTGGGTGGTCACCTCGAAACCGCTGGGGGTGGTGCCGGCGGGCGCCCGCCTCACGTCCAGCGAGAGCACCAGCACCTGCCGGCCGAACCGGTCGGCGATCTCGGCGATCAGCTCGGGGCGGGCGATGGCGGCGGTGTTCACCCCCACCTTGTCGGCCCCGGCGCGCAGCAGGGTGTCCACGTCGGCGACCTGGCGTACCCCACCGCCGACGGTGAGCGGGATGAACACCGACTCGGCGGTGCGGCGTACCACGTCGAGCATGGTGCCCCGGTCGCTGGAGGAGGCGGTGACGTCCAGGAAGGTCAACTCGTCCGCGCCGGCCCGGTCGTACGCCGCCGCCAGCTCCACCGGGTCACCGGCGTCGCGCAGGTCGAGGAAGTTGACCCCCTTGACCACCCGACCGGCGTCCACGTCCAGACACGGGATCACCCGCACCGCCACCGTCATGCCCCGAGCCTATCCAACGCCCCCGCCCCACCGTCCTGCCCCGCCCACCGCGCCGGCCCGCGCCCCCGCCACCGCGCCGGTGATCAAGAGGTTCGCGTCAGTTCGATCTCGAAGCGTGACGCAAACCTCTTGATCACCACGGCCAGGGGGCGGGGCGGGGGCGGGGGCAGCGGGGGGTTAGAGGCGGACGAGCATTTTGCCGAGGTTTTCGCCGCGCAGCAGGCCGAGGAACGCGTCGGGGGCGTTCTCGATGCCGTCGACGATCGTCTCGTCGTAGGAGAGCTTCCCCTCGCGCAGCCAGCCGGCGACCTCGGTGACGAACTGCTCGCGCAGGCCGCCGTGGTCGCCGACCAGGAAGCCACGCAGGGTGAGCCGCTTGCCGATGACCAGCGCCAGGTTGCGCGGCGCGGCCGGCGGCTCGGCCGCGTTGTACTGCGCGATCATCCCGCAGATGGCGGCCCGGCCGTGCAGGTTCATCGCCCCGATCGCCGCCTCCAGGTGCTCGCCGCCCACGTTGTCGAAGTAGACGTCGATCCCGTCCGGGGCGGCGGCCTTCAGCGCGTCGCGGACCGGACCGTCGTGGTAGTCGAAGGCGGCGTCGAAGCCGAGTTCCGTCAACCGGGCCACCTTGGCCGGCGAGCCGGCGCTGCCGACCACCCGGCCTGCCCCCTTGAGCTTGGCGATCTGGCCGACCATGCTGCCCACCGCGCCGGCCGCGCCGGAGACGAACACGGTCTCCCCCGGTCGCATCGCCGCCACGTCGAGCAGCCCGGCGTACGCGGTCAACCCGGTCATCCCGAGCACGCTCAGGTAGGCGGTGACCGGGGCGAGGTCGGGGTCGACCCGGCGGGCGGAGCCGGCGTCGAGCAGCGCGTACTCCCGCCAGCCGAGCCCGTGCAGCACGGTGTCGCCGACGCTGATCCCGTCGCCGCCGCCGGCCACCACCTCGCCCACCGCGCCACCGTCGAGCGGCGCGTCGAGGGCGAACGGCGGCACGTAGGACTTCACGTCGTTCATCCGACCCCGCATGTACGGGTCGACCGAGATGAACTGGTTGCGGACCACGATCTGCCCCGGCCCCGGGGTGGGCACCCCGGTCTCGACGAGGCGGAAGTTGTCGGCGGTCGGCCAGCCCTGCGGGCGGGAGGCCAGGTGGATCTCACGGTTGCTGGTCATACGGTGTCGTCCTCTCGTACGCGATGGTGATGGCCCGGTGCGGCGGTCAGGCCGCGGCGGCCTCGCGCACGGTGAGGGTCACCTCGATGTTGCCCCGGGTGGCGTTGGAGTAGGGGCAGACCTCGTGGGCGGCCTCGACGAGCTGCTGGGCGGCGGCGCGCTCGACGGCCGGCAGGTCCACCACCAGGGTGACGGCCAGACCGAAGCCGCCGCTGCCGTTCGCGCCGATGCCGACCTCGGCCTCGACGACCGAGCCGGTGACGTCGGCCTTGCTGCGGCGGGCCACCGTGCGCAGCGCGGAGTGGAAGCAGGCCGCGTAGCCGGCGGCGAAGAGCTGCTCGGGGTTGGCCGCGCCGCCCGCGCCGCCCATCTCCTTCGGGATGGCCAGGTCCAGCTCGACGATGCCGTCGGAGGTGCGGACGTGGCCGTTACGCCCGTCGCCGGTGGCCGTCGCGGAGGCGGTGTAGAGCACCTGCATGGGAATCACTGCTCCTTCTGTCGGTGGATCGTCTCGGTGACCCGGGTGAGGGTGTCGCGCAACGCGACCAGCTCGGTCTCGTCGAGGCCGGTGGAACAGGCCACCCGCAGCGGCACGTCGGTCATCCGCCGGCGCAGGGCCGCGCCGTCGGCGGTCAGCCCCACCTCCACCCGCCGCTCGTCGAGCGCGGAGCGGGTGCGGACCACCAGGCCTGCCGCCGCCAGCCGCTTGAGCAGCGGGGAGAGGGTGCCGGAGTCGAGCCGGAGCGCGGCGCCCAGCTCGGAGACCGTGGGCGGGTCGTCGCCGCGCTCCCAGAGCACCAGCAGCACCAGGTACTGCGGGTAGGTGAGCCCGAACTCGTCGAGGAGGGGCCGGTACACGTCGGTGAGCGCCCGGGAGGCCGCATAGAGCGCGAAGCAGACCTGATCGCGCAACACCAGATGGTCACTCACCCGGCAAAGGTAGCCCGCAATTCAATTGCGCACAACTTATCTGGGCCGGGAGTGACCGCCGTCTCCCGACCCGGCCGACCGGGCGGACCGGATCGGGCCGGCAGACCGGGCGGGCCGGCGGACCGGCGGACCGGCGGACCGGGCGGGCCGGATCAGGACGGCGGGAGGTGCGCCTCCAACTCGATCTCGACCAGATGGTCCGGATCGAGCAGGCCGGCCACCACCACCATCGTGGCGGCCGGCCGGACCGCGCCGAAGACCGCCTGGTGCGCCCGGCCCACCTCGTCGACGAAGAGCCGGTCGGTCACGTACATCCGGGTCCGCACCACGTCGGTCGGGCCCGCGCCCACCTCGGCCAGCGCGGACAGGCCGATCCGCAACGCCTGGGCGGTCTGCGCCGCCGCGTCACCGACGTGCGTCACCACCCCGTCGACAGTCGACGTGCAGCCCGACGTCCAGGCCGAACGGCCGGCCCGGACCACCCGGGAGTAGCCGTACCGGGCCTCCCACGGGCCGCCCGAGCCGAGCCGGGTGACGGTCCCGTCGTCCGGGTCCGCCGCGTCGGTCACCCCGCGGCCCGCAACGTCGCCAACGCCTCGGCCACCGTGAACGCCCCCGCGTACAGCGCCTTGCCGGCGATCACACCCTCCACGCCGGCCTCCTCCAGGGTCGCCAGCGCCCGCAGGTCCTCCAGGGTCGACACACCGCCCGAGGCGATCACCGGGGCGTCGGTACGGGCACAGACCTCACGCAGCAGGTCCAGGTTCGGCCCGCGCATCGTGCCGTCCTTGGTGATGTCGGTCACCACGTACCGGGACGCACCGGCGGCGTCCAGCCGGGCCAGCACCTCCCACAGGTCACCGCCGTCGCGGGTCCAGCCCCGCGCCGAGAGGGTACGACCCCGCACGTCCAGACCGATCGCCACCCGGTCGCCGTACTCGGCGCAGATCCGGTCACACCACTGCGGGTCCTCCAACGCGGCGGTGCCGATGTTCACCCGGGCCGCGCCGGTGCCCAGCGCGGCGCGCAGCGACGCGTCGTCGCGGATGCCACCGGACAGTTCCACCCGCACGTCCAGCTTGCCGACCACCTCGGCCAGCAGGGCGGCGTTGGAGCCCCGGCCGAAGGCGGCGTCCAGGTCGACCAGGTGGATCCACTCCGCGCCGTCGTTCTGCCAGGCCAACGCCGCGTCGAGCGGGTCGCCGTAGGCGGTCTCGCTGCCGGCGGCGCCCTGCACCAGCCGGACGGCCTGGCCGTCGGCGACGTCCACGGCGGGCAACAGGGTCAGGGTCACGTTTCCTACTCCTCGTTCAGATCCGACGGTCCAGGGCGATCACCACGATCGCCGGCAGGACCAGAAGCAACAGCACGACCAGCACCACCCGCAGCGCGAGATCGTCGACGAACACCCAGATCAGCGCCAGCGCCGCCGCGGTCAACCCGATGATGGCGGCCCGCTCACCCCGGGTGCGGCGGGCCAACCGGCCCGTCCGGCCCCGCCGCCACTGCGGGGTGACCCGGCGGACCAGGGCGCGCCGACGATGCCGACGGGCCAGCTTGCGCTGACGTACGACGCGGTCGCGGGCCGCCTCCGCCTCCCGGACGGCCCGCCGACGGGCCCGCTCCTTGCTCACCGCGCACCCGGTCCGGTGCGGCCGCGCGTCTCAGCCAACCGTGGCCAGCCAGTTGCGCAGCAGCACGGCACCGGTCTCGGCCGACTTCTCCGGGTGGAA
>NZ_JBMKNR010000002.1:0-56693 GCF_049863385.1 Micromonospora sp. WMMD723 | reverse complement strand
CCCGCCGGGTTCGTGGCCGCGATGAACGACGACCTGAACACCTCGGCCGCGCTCGCCGTCCTCCAGGCGACCCTGCGGGACGGCAACACCGCGCTGGCCGAGGGCGACGATGTGACGGTCCGCACCACCCTCGCCGCCACCCGGGCGATGCTGGATATCCTCGGCGTCGACCCCCTCGACCCGGCCTGGACCGGTGGCGGTCGCGCCGACGACCTGCGGGGCGTGGTGGACTCCCTGGTCGCACTGGCCCTGGAGCAGCGCGCGCAGGCCCGCAGCCGCAAGGACTGGGCCGCCGCGGACGCCGTACGCGACCAGCTCAAGCAGTCCGGCGTGGTGGTCGAGGACACCCCGCAGGGCCCCCGTTGGACTATTGGAGAGCAGGACTGATGGCCGGCAACTCGCAGCGCCGTGGCCGGCGACTGACGTCGAAGGCAGGTGCCCCCAAGGGCTCCGGCGGCAAGAACAAGGACTCCCTCGCGGGGCGGGGCAAGACACTGCCCGCCGACGAGCGTCCCTGGCACAAGGCGTACTCGGGGACCGAGAAGCTGCCCCAGCGCACCGCCTGGAAGCAGGACAAGGAGCGCCGGGCGGCGGCCGAGGAGGGTCGCGCTCCCAAGATCGGCCAGCCGGGCACCAAGGACACCACCTGGGGCAGGGGCACCCGGGGCGTGGCCCCCGTCCGGGCCGGCGGTGGTGGTCGGTCCGGCGCGGGCGGCCGGGGTGGCGCGGGCGCGGGCCGCAGCGGTCCCCGGGTCGCGCCGGGGCGCAAGTCCAACCCGTCGCGGGACAGCCCGGAGCTGCTGGTGGGCCGCAACCCGGTGCTGGAGTCGCTGCGCGCCCAGGTGCCGGCGACCGCGCTCTACACCGCGCTGGGCATCGACGCCGACGACCGGGTCAACGAGATCACCCGTACGGCCGCCGATCGGGGCATCGCCATCCTGGAGATCAGCCGGGCCGAACTGGACCGGATGACCGGCGGTGTGCTGCACCAGGGGGTCGGCCTCCAGGTGCCGCCGTTCGCCTACGAACTCTTCGAGGACCTGCTGGCGGCCTCCCTGGAGCAGCCCGCGCCGCTGCTGGTCGCGCTGGACGGGGTCACCGACCCGCGTAACCTGGGCGCGGTGATCCGGTCCGCCGCCGCGTTCGGCGCCCAGGGCGTGTTCGTACCGGAGCGGCGGGCCGCCGGGATCACCGCGACCGCCTGGCGGACCAGTGCCGGCGCGGCGGCGCGGGTGCCGGTCGCGCAGGTGACCAACCTGACCCGGTCGCTGAAGGCGTGTCAGGACGCCGGCTTCATGGTGGTCGGCCTGGACGCCGACGGCGACACCGACCTGTACGACCTGGAGGCCGCCGTCGGCCCGCTGGTCGTGGTGGTCGGCTCCGAGGGGCGCGGGCTGTCCCGGCTGGTCGGGGAGACGTGTGACCTGACCGTCAGCATCCCGATGATCTCCGACGTGGAGTCGTTGAACGCCAGCGTCGCCGCCGCCGTCACCCTCGCCGAGGTGGCCCGCCGCCGCGCTGCGGAAGGCTGATCCGGCGCGGGCACCCGCGACCGGGACGACGACACGACGAAAGGGGCGGCCCGCCGAAGCGGACCGCCCCTTTCGTCGTGCGATGGATCAGATGCGGTGACCGGTGGCCGCGTTGAAGACGTGGCTGCGGCCGGCGCGCGGCTTGACGAACACGGTGTCACCCATGTTCGGCATGTTCCGCCGGTCGGTGCGGACCACGAAACGCTCCTCGTGGCCCTCCAGCGCGGCGTGGCCGTAGACGTTGGCGTCCGAACCGAGGTCCTCGACCAGCTCGACCACGACCGGCATGCCGCCCTCGGTGGGGCTGACCAGGTCGCAGTCCTCCGGGCGGAAACCGACGGTGACCCGGTTGTCGCCGCCCTCGCTGCGGGCCGCCTCGACCTGCTCGCGGGTCAGCGGGATGTGCATCTCGGCGAAGGCCGCACCCCGCTCGTTCAGCGGAACGGTCTTGATGTTCATGGCAGGGGAGCCCATGAAGCCGGCGACGAACACGTTGGCCGGGGTGTCGTAGAGCGCCCGCGGGGTGTCCACCTGCTGCAGGACGCCGTCGAGCATGACCGCCACCCGGTGGCCCATGGTCATGGCCTCGACCTGGTCGTGGGTGACGTAGACCGTGGTGATGCCCAGCTTGGCCTGGAGCGAGGCGATCTGGGTACGGGTCTGCACGCGGAGCTTGGCGTCGAGGTTCGACAGCGGCTCGTCCATGAGGAAGACCTGCGGCTCGCGGACGATCGCCCGGCCCATCGCGACCCGCTGGCGCTGACCACCGGAGAGCGCCTTCGGCTTGCGGCTGAGGTACTCCTCCAGCTGGAGCAGGCCGGCCGCCTCCTTGACCCGCCGGTCGATCTCGGCCTTCGGGGTCTTGCGCAGCTTGAGGGCGAACGCCATGTTCTCGTACACCGACATGTGCGGGTAGAGGGCGTAGTTCTGGAAGACCATCGCGATGTCGCGGGCCTTCGGCGGGAGGTGGGTGACGTCCCGCTCGTCGATGTAGATCGCGCCGTCGTCGACGTCCTCCAGGCCGGCGAGCATCCGCAGGCTGGTGGACTTGCCGCAACCCGACGGGCCGACCAGGACGAGGAACTCCCCGTCGCCGATCTGGAGGTCGAGCTGGTTGACGGCGGGGCGTTCGGTGCCCGGGTAGATCCGGGACGCCTTCGCGTAGGTGACCGTAGCCATGGTGGTGCGCTTCCTTTCACCGGCAGGAACGTGCCGGACGATCCGAGTGAAGGAGCTGTCGGCACCCACGGTGCCGACCCGCGGACCCCGTCCGGGGTCAGCCTTCGCCGGCCCCGGGTGTCATCCGTGTCACTGCACGGTAAACGGGATTTCCAGCTGTGCCAAGACGGGATACACCGAGTGGGACGGACGGCATACGCATTTCGGTCAGGCGGGCACGGCCGGGCATCAATCCCCTCGCCTGACGGGGTCCCGGCGCGTCGATTCGTCGGTGGCGCGGGCACAAGATTGACGTTTTCCATGCTCGGGGACCCTGCCGGCCGGGATTTCCCGACGTCAGTCGCTATGCTGACGTCGCAACACGCGCCCCTGTAGCTCAGCTGGCCAGAGCACTCGCCTTGTAAGCGAGATGTCGCCGGTTCGATCCCGGCCGGGGGCTCCAATTCCACAGCACGGCCGCCACTGGCGTTGCCGCCTGTCGATCCGTCGATAGCGGCCGGGCGCACGCTCCGGTTGCCACCTCCGCGCTGCGTGACCGAATGGTCGCTTCCGGTGGATGCATCGAGCTGGTTGAGTGGGAGTACCCCCACCCCACCGGCTGAGACGGACTGCCTCATGATCCTTATCGCCCCGCGTCGGCTGCGCACCCTCCTCACCGCCGGTCTGCTGGCGGCGATGCTCGTCGCACCCGGCGTCGCGACGGCCGCGCCGAGGACTGACAGCGCCTCGGCCTGCATGATGCATCCGCTGCCCCTGCCGGCCGGCGCGAGCCTGGCCTGGGACGCGATGCTCGTCGACCCGGCCGGCCGGTTCATCGTCGGCACCGGCAGGCGGGCCACCGATCAGGGGCAGGAGTCGCTGCTGCTGCGGTGGGACGGCCCGCGCGTCACCGTGTTGACGAGGTCACCCGGACTGCTGGTGGCCGTCAACCGGCACGGCGTCCTGGTCGGCGACAGCTCCACCAGCACCGGCAACCGACCGTGGCGCTACCGGGACGGCCGGGTGGAATGGCTGCCCCTGCCGCCGAACGGGATCGGCGGCTATGTCACGGCCGTCAACAGCCGGGGGGACATCGTCGGCTACGGCGGTTACCTGGAGGTATTGGTGGTCTGAGCTGTCGGCAAGAGGTCGGCGACGGTGACGCCCAGGACGTCGGCGATGCGCTCCAGGTCGTCGAGGTCGAATGCGGTCTCCCCGGTCATGCGGCGACTGAGCGCCTGCTGGCGGATTCCGGTCTGCCTCGCCAGTTCGGCTGCGCTCATGCGGCGGCGGGCGAGCAGTACCCGGATCTCTTCGGCGGCCAGGTGCCGGAGGCGCATCCCAGTGCGCGCGTTGCTCTCGCTCATACGGAGATGATGACTCGCTTACCGGTATAAGGGCAAGCGTAGCCGTGTGACATTCCAACGAACTGTGTGGATGTACCGCTGAGCGTGTTGACAACCCTCGCGGCGGAGGCGTAAACATGTCCCCATGCAGGTAGACAACACGCTCAGCGGTACATCTACCGGCGGACTCCGCGACTCGGTGGTGGTCGCCGTGCGCGTCGAGATGGCGCGACAGCGAATGAGCCAGACCAAGCTCGCCGAGCTGACCGGATTCACCCAGGCATACATCAGCCGGCGGATGACCGGCGAGACGCCTTTCGACGTCGTCGACCTGGAGCGCATCGCCGGCGCGCTCAACGTTCCGCCATCCGCGTTCTTCCCGGCCCCGGTGGCCGCGTGAGCGCCGACTGGTTGAAGCCCGGCGGCGGATCGACGCGGCCCGCCGACACGCGGCCCCCGAACAGGTCGACGCCGCCGAAGCCCGCCCCCAAGCCGCCGAAGCCGCCCAAGGGCGGTGGGAAGCGGTGATCACGCGGGACAACGCGGGGCCACGGCTCGGACAAGCCGTGACCCCGGATTTCCCATCCGATCCAACCCCCAGCAGAGGAAGGACGGTCGAGATGACCAACGTACAGCAGCCCCCGTCGGAGGCGGCGCAGCAGCCGGCGACGCCCGGCACGCCGGCTGGGTTGCCGGTCCTGCCGGGCTGCGGTGGCGACGCTGCCGTCCGCTACGAGATCCAGCGTCCTACGGGTGGCGGTGCCTACGCCCTGGCGGGCGCGATCAACGTTTGCCAGGTGCACCGCGACGCCGCGCGGATCGCCGCCTCTGAGGCGGGTCTCCGCCTCTTCCCGCTCGACCAGGATGTGTCCTCCCGGCCCTGCGGCAGCGGGATGGACTTCACCGGTGTGCACCCCCGGGCGCTGTCCCGCCGCCAGGCCGGTCCCGCGCCGGCCCCGGTGGAGGGGCAGCCGGCGGGCCGGCGGATCGCCCGCGCGAACGTGCTGCGGGAGTTGTCGCGGCTCTGCTACGCCGTTGACCAGCCGGCGCTGCCGGCCCCGGCGCTGATCCGGTTCATGGACGAGGGGGCCGCCGATCGGGTGGTGATCGTGCGGTGTGACGCGATCGCGGAGGCCGAGGCATGGGCGGAGCGCTTCGACGTCCTTCGGGACGCGCAGGTCATGGACACGATCGCCGAGAACGGTCGCCGGGTGAGGGTGTTCACGGCGTGGACGCAGTGGCGGGGGCTGTCGCTGGTGATGTCGGCGGTGGTGGTGCCGCCGGACGGGTGCCCGGTCCCGGCCGGCCCGCGGCCGGCACCGGTGGACCTGTCGACGGGCGAGGCCCTGGCCGAGGTGTCGGTGTGATGGCCACGGTGATCGCGGGGCTGCGGGCTGCGGGCCCGGAGGTGGGGGGTCTGCTGCTGGCGGTGGTGCTGGTGGCGGGCGCGGTGTGGTGTGAGCGTTGGTGGGAGGCCCGCCGTGCCCGGGTGCAGCGGCAGCGGCGGGCGGAGCGGCTCGCGGCGTTCCGTGCCCGCCGGGAGGCGGCGGCCGCGCGTTCTGCTGCGGCCCGTGTGGGCGGGCCGGTGCGTCCTGTGGTGCCGGTCGGGCCGGTCCGGGCCCGGCCCGCGCCGGTGTTCGCCGCGGCCGCGGCTGCGGCGGTGCCGGTCGTCGAGTCGACGTTGCCTCGGGCCGGGGAGTCGGAGTTTCCGCGGGCGGTCGATCCGGCGTTGGTCGGCCGGCCCCCGCTGGCCGCCGAGCCTCCCGTGCGTCCGTCCCGGTCTCTGCCGCCGGCGGCCGGCCGGCGGTGGTCTCCGGCTGGCGGGTTGGCGGCCGCGCTGGGGGGTGTCGTGGTGGTCGTCGGGGTGGTGGTGGCGCTGCCCGGGTCGCCGGGCACGGGTGCGCTGGCGGGTGTCGCGGTGCTGGTCCTCGGCTGGCTCGGTGCGGTGGTGGTGGCGGTGGCGGTGGGGCAGCGGCGGGCCCGGGTGGCCCGGTACCGGGGTCTGCACTCGGCGTCGGTGCCGCTGCACGACCGGGGCCGGGGCAGCGACTACCTGACGATCCCGGAGGCCGGGCGATGAGCGGGCAGGGGTTGACGCCGCCGGGCACGGTGCTTCGGCTGGTGATTCCGGAGGCGGTGGTCGTCGCGCACGGCGATCTGCGGCTCCAGTTCACCATGCCGGGTCACCCGGGCGAGGTGATCCACCTGCCGCTCGTCGACGGCCACTACCGGCCGTTGGTGGAGGTGCACCCGTACGTGCCGCAGGTGCACGCCGGGCAGGTGTGGCGCACCGCCGGCGGTGTCCTGCTCTTCGGGGTCCTGTGGCGTGAGCAGCCCGACGACGTCGGGGTGGAGATGCTGATCGCCGCGGACGGCGGGGCCTATCACACGCCGGCGGCGGCGGTGGAGACGTACGGGCCGCTGGAGTTGGTCGTCGAGCACGCGCCGGTCGACAACTTCGCGGCCGGGACGGTGTACGGGCAGGCGCGGCCGGTGATCGCCGATGCGTGACCTGACGGTGCAAGACGTAATCACCCTGCTGCTCGGCCTCGCGGTGCTGGCGCTGGCCATCGCGGTGTGGCGTCTGACCGACTCCGGCCAGGCCGAGGCCCCGCCAGACGCCGTCGACGAGCTGTGGGTGGACTTCTACACCAGGCCGCCGCGTAGCCGCTGGCGCCGCTGGCGACACCTGGACCGCAGGGAGCTGCGGTGATCACGGCCGTCGTGGACATGCTGCTCGCGCACCCGGGGCTGACCGCCGTGGTGGTGCTCGCGGTGGCGTGCGCGGTGGTGCTGGCGTGGATCACGGTGCTGCTGGGTGCCGACCGGCACGACCGGGTGGTGCGGGTGGTCGGGGTCGCGCCCCGGCCCGCCCCGCCGCCGGCCCGGCCCACCCGGCCGGGGCCGCCGGTCAACCTGCTGCTCGCCGCGTACGTCGCCCAGCGGTCCGCCGAGTCGACGGCGGCCCTGCACGCCCGGGCCGGTCGACCGTGACGAGCACCAAGCCGCCGGTGCTGTGCCGGCTGTGTGACCGGCCGGTGCACACGCCCCTGTCCCGGGCCCGCCGGATCGGGGCCGGGTGCTGGCGCAAGCAGCGGGCCGAGCTGCGGGCCCAGTCGAAGCCGGTCGCCCTGCCCGGCATGTCCGGGCGGGGCGGCCCCGCCCAGACCGGCCCGGACCTGCTCGACGGCCAGGACCAGGGCCAGGACCAGGGGGTCACGCCGTGACCAACAAGCCTGGCCGGCGGATCTGCTCGCGGTGGGACCCGGACCCGGACATCGGCGTGGACCACCGCTTCCGGCAGACCTGCCGCACCTGCCTGCGTGTCGGCGAGGCCGGCGACCTCAACCACACCCCGCCCCCGCCGAACCCGCGCCGATCCCGTATCTCGCCCGCTCTCGCCGCCGCCGCCCAAGCGCGCGACGCCGCGATCCTCGGCGAGCGCGACCCTGATGAGGAGTAGGACGATGACCGACCAGACCGCCCCGCGTCTGCTCACCGACGAGCAGCTGCGCCGGGCCGCCGCCGGCCGGCCGGGCTACGCGACCTATCCGGAGTACGCGCCGGGCGGTCCGGAGCGCCTCGGCCAACTGCCCCGGATCACGGCCCGCCGCGCCGGCCGGCCGCCGGCCGCCGCCCCGTTCAGCGCGGTGACCGGCCCGGCCGAGCCGGTCCGGTCCGCCTGCCCGGAGCCGGCCCCCGCCGACGCCCGGGTGCTGTACGGCTTCCCGCCGTGCCTGATCGAGGACCGGCCGTGGTGGCGGCGGCGCTGGCACTGGGCCGTGATGGTCACGGGCGGCCGGCTGCGGCAGGGGTACGCGTGGACCCGGGCCGGTGCCCGCCGGCGGACCGCCCGGATGATGCGGCAGGCCCCCCGGTGAGCCCGGACGTCGTCGCCCTGACCGACCGGTCCACGGAGGAAGCTGCCCGGGCCCGCGCCGAACGGATCCGCCAGGGGCTGCGCGACTACCTGGAGACGGTGGCCGAGTTCGCGCTCGCCTTCGAGCGCGGCGACTGGCAGGTCCTCGGCTACCCGAGCTGGCAGGACTACCTGGACGGTGAGTACGGGGCGGACCGGCTCCGGGTACCGGAGGTGCACCGCACCCAGGCGGTGGCAACGCTGCGGCACGTCGGCATGTCCACCCGGGCGATCGGTGCCGCACTGAACATCAGTAAGGCCACGGCGGCCAGGGAGGTCGCGTCTGTCTCAGCTGAGGCAGACGACCTGCCGTCCACCGTCCGGTCGCTCGACGGCCGGCAGCGCCCCGCGACCCGACCAACCCCAACCTCGACCCCGGCCCCGGCTCCGGCTCCGGTGGTCATCGAGGAGCGCGGGCCGGCACCGGCCGAGCGGGTCTGGATCGCGACCGCCCGCAAGGGCATCGCCGCCCACGCGCTGCGGTCGGTGCTGCTCACGGTCTGCTCGCGGGCTACCCGCACCGGGCTGACGCTGACCGCCCAGCAGGCCGCCGACCGGTGGCAGGCGACCTGGTGTCGCACCTGCTGGCCGGATGAGGGGACCACCCGCGTCGCGGCGGGTGCGTCCGAGACCCACGACCCCCGGGCCTCGGACACGGCCGGGGCGGAGCTTCGCGGCTCCGCCCCGGCCAACGACACCGACACCGACCCGGCCCGCCGCATCGCCGCGGTGGCGCCGGAGTTCGTCCAGCCGGTCGCGGCCGGCACTCACACGGCCGCCGGGGCTGACACGGACCCGGCGGATGGAGCGGAAGGCCCCGACGCCGTGGACGCCGGTTCGCCGGTGGCGCTCGCGGCCGACCACGCCGCTCCAGCCCTTGCCCCGTCGGCGGCTTCCCCCGTCGACGGGGCAGGGGTAACCCCCGCCGCCCCCGGGCTGACCGTCGAGCAGGTGCGCCGACTGCGGGCCGCCCTCGCCCACCTCACGGCCTGCGGTGGCCGCCGGACCGAGGCCCGGGTGTACGAGGTGCCCTACTCGTCGACGTCCGCGGCGCTGAGCGGGTTGCAGCCGGTGACGCTGGCCACCGTTCAGTGGTGGGCCGATGACGACGGTGAGATCCACGTCCGGTTCCTCAAGGGCGGCGGGAACTACTGCCAGGCGTCGACGGAGTTCTACGCCGGCAGCGTCGACCAGGCCCTCGACATCCTGTGCGCGCTCGGCCTGCTGCCCGCGCACCTGTCCGGCCTGTACGCCGCCGGAGTCGCCGCCGGCCTGCGGGCCGGCGACGCGATCGACGGCGAAATCGTGGAGGTGCCGCGTGGCTGATCTGCCGGTGCACGAGGGCTGGCGGCGGGTGCCGAGCGGCTTGTACTCCCGGACGCAGCTGGCGGATCTGGACCTGCCCCGGCTGCCGGGCGGCCCGGTCCGCGCGTACGTCGACGCGCCGAACTGGCGCGGACGGCGGGAGGTCGTCGAGCTGTACTCCCTGGCCGAGGCGACGCCGTCGCCGGCGAGCATCTGGCACCTGGAGGCGGCCCGGGCGCGAGCCGGGGCGGGCCGGGTATGTGAGGGGTGCGGTGCCCGTCCGGACCGGCCGGTGCCGGTGCTGGGCCACGTGGCCGGGGCGGATCACCTGACCGATGGTGAGGCGGACGCGTCCCGTCACCTGTGCCTGGCGTGCGCCCGGGCGGTGCGCCTGCGCGCTGCGGTGGCCGCTGCTGCCGGGGCCCGGGCCGAGGCCGGCCGGTGGGCCGCCGAGGTGACCGGTGCCGGGCTGTCGGTGGTCCGCTGCACCGAGGTGCTCCGCCCGCCGGCACCGTCGGGCCGGCGGAACCTGGCCCCGGTGGCGCTGCGCGTCGACGCCGTCGACGCCGTCGGCACCGAGCTGCTCCGGGTGACCATCCGCCTCGCCGGTCCACGGGTGCGGGCGGTGCCCGCCGACGCGGTCGACCCGGCCACCGTCGACGAGCGGATCCGGTCCCTGCTGACCGCCCGTGCGGTGACGTGGCGGGCTGAGGAGCTGACGCCGCTGCTGTGCCGGTACTACCCCGACTGGCGCACCCGGCCCCGGGTGGTGCCGTACGCGCTGCGGGAGCGGGTCACCTGGTGGCGTGGCGAGGTCGACCCGGACAACCTGGCTGTCCGGACCGCGATCGACCCGGTGACCGCCGACCGGACGCTGCTGATCCTGCGCCGCATGGCCGCGGCCGCCACGGCAGGTGAGGCGTGACCGGCGGAATCATCACGGTCATCGCCGAAGTGGTGCCCGGCTTCCTGCGCGACCGGACCGTCCGTCCGGCGTGTGTCGACGCCGATCCGGGCGACTTCTTCCCCGAGCCGGAGTCCGTGGCCGCGGCGGCGGCCGTCCGGGTGCTGTACTGCCAGGGCTGCGCGGTCTACGGGCCGTGCCTCGACTGGGCGCTGAGCCAGCCGGTCGACAAGCTGCACGGCCTGTGGGCGGGCACCAACCAGGGCATGCGCCGCCGGATGCGTACGCAGAGGGCGCCGTGATCGCGCCGGCCGGCCGGTGGCTCGGCGCGAGCGTCGTGCTGGGCCGGCCGGTGCCGGTCGCCGCACCGTATCCGCACATCTGCCGAATGACGGTGACCGGCCTGATGACCGGCGTGGTCTACGTCGTCGAGCGCCGGCAGTGCGCCGCCTGCGCCCGACCCCTCCCGCTCCCGACGCCGCCGACGTCGGACCCCATCCACCCGATCGAGGAGACATGACCAGCAACACCGCCATGGGTGACGCCTGCTTCGCGCTGGCCCTCTACGACAAGATCATGACCGCTACCGCGGCGGACGCACCCGGGGCGCTGACCTGATGGGCGAGATCGTGTTGATCGCCACCCACGACCAGGCCGTGCACGCCATCCGGCAGCGTCTGGAGCGGCCAGGCACCGACCAGCTGCTGCGCGGTGTCGTGCTGCGCGTCCTCGACATTCACCAGCCGTACCATTCCAAGACCAACGCGCCGGACCCCGACTGCGGCGGCTGCGACGGTGGCGGATTCATCGACAGTGAACCCGAGGACGGTGGTCCGCCGGTCCGGCGTCACTGCCACTGCTCGTGCCCGTGGTGTACGGGATGCGAGGAGCCGCTGTGCCGGGGCGTCTGCCCAACCGTCGCGGCGATCGCCGAACGGCTCGACCTGACGTCCTCCGCCGCCGTGCCGAGCGAGGGCCGGCCGGCGGGCGGTGCCAGCTGATGCGGCCCGAGATCCTGCGCCTGGTCATCGGCCTGGCCGTGGCGGGCGCGCTGCTGCTGGCCTACGCGCGGATGGTCACCGGCCGGCTCTGGTCCGCTCTGGCCGGTTTCCTCGCTCTGCTCGTCGCGGTGGCCGCCGTGGCGGTCGTGGTCACGGAGGCGCTGGGGGTGCTCCCGTGACGGAGGACCCTCCCGAACCACCCCAGTGACGGCGCTTCCCGCCGCTCTGATCGTCCTGCTCAACCTTCGGCGCGGCCACCTTGGCAGGTGGCCGCGCTTTGCCGTATCAGGAGAACCATCGATGTTGATCTTTGGGGCGGTGGGTCGTGCCGTACTGGCTTGAGAGCGACACCTTCCACACCGAGCCGGTGTGGGAGGTGCTCGCCGGCGGGGTCGCGGACCTCGTCGACGCGTTGCAGTCAGCGCTGTGCCGCCTGAAATCGGTGGCGTCGTCAGTGCTGTCCGACGGCTACCTGACCGAGGGCATGGCGTTGCAGCAGTGCCGGGGACGGAAGAAGATCCTCGGTCTGCTGACCACCGGGGTACTCGACCAGCCGCCGCTGCTGCACCGCCAGGGCGACGAGTGCGAGTGCCTCGGCGACGGCTGGATCACCGGGTACGCCTACCGGATCCACGGCTTCTCCAAGCGGAACCCGTCCCGGCGGGAGTACAACCGCAACCGGGCGCAGAAGGCCGACCTGCGCGACGCCCGCCTCAAGGCCCTCGTCTACACCCGCGACGGCGGCTGCTGCCGGTACTGCGGCAGCGGGCCGCTGTCGCCGAAGTCCGGCCGGGCCAAGGACCCCCGCAAGCGGATCCACTACGACCACGTCGACCCCGACCAGCCCGCCGGCGCCAACGCCGAGAACTTCGTCTTGAGCTGCAAGCGCTGCAACGAGCACAAGGGCCACCGGCTGCCCCACGAGGCCGACATGGTGCTGCTGCCCATCCCCACCCCCGAGCAGGCCGCCCGGATGCGTGCCCGCGATCAGGTGCTCCACGACCTGCCCGCCGACGGAGATCACGCACCGATCACCGACGAGACGACGACCAATCACGATCACGAACAAAAACCGATCACCGAACGGACCGATGAACCCATCACCGACCACGAACGCGATCGAAACGCCGATCCGACACCACCAGTGCGCCTGAACCCCGACAACACCGCCACCACCACGACGACCAATCACCACCCCGAAGGGTCCGGGCTGGGTCGGGGCGGGAAACCCGAGGTGAAACCCCCACCACCCACCCCCTGGTCACACCAGCCAGCCCGCAGCCCCCAGCACCCCGACATCTACCACCGGCGCTCCCGACCAGCCCCCACCCAACCCGACCCGTACATCTGGCCCCCCGGCGCAGTCCCCGCACACCCCGCCCCGCCCGCACAGCCCGCACCGGAGGACCGATGACCACCATGTCCCCGCCGCCCCGGGTCGTCGACCTGCGCGACGCTGTCGAGCGACTTCGGGAGTCGTGCGCCTGGCTGTGGCTGCTGATGGCACCCGGCCGGGAGCGCCGGCCCGGCCGGCCCGTCGACGAGGACCAGGCCGAGATCCTCGAAGCGCGCGGGCACGCCGCCCGGACGTACCGGGAGTGGAACCTGCGGCACGGCATGGGCGCGCTGGCACCGTCGGCGGCGGCCGCGCGGCTCGACGTCGTCGACGCCCTCACCGTCGTCACCCGGATCCTGACCCGGCTGGCCCGCCTCGTCGCCGAGTACCGCGACTCGTCGTACGTCGGCGGCGGCCGGCCCGTCGACGTGCTGGACTGGTTGACCGCCGGCGGGCCCGGCCGGCGCTGGGTGGTCGACGCCGCCGGCGACGCGTGGCGGGCCGGCGTGCTCGACGACCTGCGCGACAACCGGGACGCGTACCTGGTGGGCAGGATCGCCGAGCACATCGCGTGGGCGGACGAGGTCGCCCGGGCGGCGGCCGGCGTGGTGGCCGAACCGGTGCGGCCGATCGAGCACCGCTGCCCGGCCTGCCGCCACCGATCCCTGCAACTGCGCCACGACGGCCACGACAAACGCCGCTGGACGGTGGAGTGCGTCCGCCGGACCTGCCTGTGCGCCGGGGCCGGCTGCGGCTGCCTCCGACGCGACCGACGGCCCGGCCTGCCCCACGTGTGGACACGGGGCGAGATGGAGGGACCGGGCGGGCTGGCCACCGCCGTGGCGATCGCCCGCCGCCTCGACGAGCAGGGCCGGCCCCGGCCCACCGTCCGCAGCACCACCACCGGACACGGCGGCTGGTCCGACCGGCGGACCGGTGCGGCGTGAGCGGCGTGGTCGTGGTCGATGGCGTGCAGTGGTGGACCACCGCGTACGCCGTGGCGCAGCTACGCGTCGACCGGAAGCTCATCAACCAGTGGGTGCTGCGGTCCCGCCGTGCTGGCCACGTCGCCGGTGCCAGCCCGCAGGACTGCCCACGCTGCCAGTCGAACCCTGAGAGCTTCCCCCATGTCGACCCACCGGTGCGACGATCCGGGATCTACGGCTACGTCGGCGAGCAGCTGCTCGCCGCCGAGGAGCGGACCTGGTCAGGATCGCGAGGTGGTGTGGTCCGGACAGACGTTTGACAAGATCATCACCGGCATATCACCATGGGCGCAGCGCCAGGAGTCTGTCCGGTGCCACGGTCTAACCTGCCAGCCACCCGGGATCGGCTCCGGGACGCAGCCCTCGCTCCGGCGGGGGCTGCGGCGTCTACAGCGCCAGGCAGCCAGGGCGTTGTGCCACGTCTGGGTGGGAGGCGGCAAGGTGGTCGCCCGGTCGGCGGGGCGTAAGGGCAGGCGGCACAGGGCGGCCAAGCGGGACCTGAGTAGCAAGAGCACCAGGTGCTGGCTGTGTGGCCATGAGGGTGCCTACGAGCTGGACCACGATCCGCCGCGCAAGGTGCTGCTGAGGCGGGGACTGGACCCCGACGATCGTCGCTGGCACAAGCCAGCGCACGGCACGTCGTGTCCTTGCCCGACTTGCGGTCAGCGGTGTAACCAGGTGCGTGGCGACCGGCCGGCGAGGCGACCGCGGATGATCCGCGAGTGGTGACCCCGGGGGTGAAGTCCGTGGGCGATGCGCGGGAGACCCCAGAAGTGCCAGCCCCCTTTTTCTCTCCCCGAAGGGGTGTGAGCTGCGGAAATGGTCAAGGCGACGCAAGATCAGACCCGGGTGATCGGGGCGGCGATCAGTGCCGTGATACGCGATCGGATCCGGGATCTGCGCGACCGGGCTGGCCTCGGTCGTAACGAACTCGCGGAGCGGGCACGGGAGTACGGGGCGCCCGAGTCGTTCACGGCGAACGTCGTTGGTTTCTTGGAGAGGGGACGCCGAGGGCTGACGCTGGAGGAGTTGCTGGCGCTGGCCGGTGCACTGGAGGTCACGCCGCTGGAGCTGCTCGGCGACCAGGCGGCGGTGCTCGTCGGCGGCGGCCAGGTCGACGCGCCGGTCTGCCCGAGCTGCGGCGGTGAGGCCGGCCAACTGGAGTCCACCGTCCGGGCCGACGTGGGCAAGCTCGGCGAGCTGGGCACGCTGGAGGAGACCCTCACTCGGACGGCGATCCGCGTGGCTGCCGAGATCGACGCACTCCACGGTGACGGCGTCAAGGAACTGCCGCGGTTGACGCGGGAGCTGCGCTCGACGGTGGAGCAGATCCTGACCGGCCGCCGCGCCGTGCCGGACCCGGACGACGAGGACGACCTTGACGACCTTGGCTCCCCCGATTGATCCGGAGTACGCGGAGCGCGTCCGGGAGGTCTACGGGCTGACGTGCCTGCCGAGGTGGGGGACCCGACGCAACTTCGACCGGCCGACCCTCGGCGGGAAAGCGGCGAAGGTCTCGAAGGCGCTCGGCTCGCCGTACATGCCGTGGCAGCGCTACACCGCGGACATCGGCCTGGAGATTGACCTCGACACCGGGCTGCTGGCGTACCGGGGTGTGGACCTGACGGTGCCCCGCCAGTCGGGCAAGACCACCACGGTCCTGTCGGTGGCAGTGCACCGGGCCAATGCGTGGCAGCGGCAGCGAATCCTCTACGGCGCGCAGACCGGCACCGCAGCCCGCGAGAAGTGGGAGGACGAGCACCTGCCGATCCTGGAGGCAGCCAAGGCGTTCCAGGGCAGGTACCGCGTCCGCAAGGCCAACGGCCGTGAGGCGATCCTTTGGACGCGCACCAGGTCGATCCACACGCTGACCACCAACAAGGAGCAGGCCGGCCACGGCAGGATCCTCGATCTGGCGTTGCTCGACGAGTACTTCGCCCAGGTCGACTACCGGTTGGACCAGGCCACCGGCCCGGCGATGATCACCCGGGCGAACGCGCAGAAGTGGCGGCTGTCGACGGCGGGGACCAGCCGGAGCGTGCCGTTCAACCAGATGCGCGCTCGTGGGCGCGCTGCCGTCGAGCAGGGTCGGCAGAGCAAGATCGCCTACCTCGATTGGTGCGCGCTGCCGGGCATGGACCGCACCGATCCGGCCGTGTGGCGGACCTGCATGCCGGCGTTGTGCCCGGCCCCGGTGCGCGGCGTGTGCCGCTGCTCGAAGGATTGGCGGCACACGGTCACCGATGACGCGATCTTCGGCGAGCTGGAGTCGATGGCCGACGATCTGAGCGACTTCGACCGTGCCTATCTCAACATCGCCCGCGAGGACGGCGAGGTCGACCGAGACCCGAACGTCCCCACCCCGGAGGAGTGGGGACTGCTCGCTGACCCGGAGAGTCTCGGCACCGGCGTCGTCGCGATCGCGATCGATATCACTCCCAAACGCGACCACGCAGTGATCGTGGGGGCTGGCTTCGATCCGCTCGGTCTGCCGCGGATCGTGGTGCTGGAGTACGGCGAGGGCACCGGCTGGCTGCGGGAGAGCATCGAGCGGTGGCACACCAAGCTGAAGCCGGTCGCCTGGGTGCTCGACGAGAAGTCGCCCGCGGCGACGATGGTCCTGCCGATGGACCGTGCGGGCATCCCTCGCATGAAGGAACGCAAGGAGGACTGGCACCGGGGCCACCTGTGGATCCCGACCGTCCCCCAGTTCGGCGCGGCCTGCGGCGACTTCACCGATGCTGTCCGGCAGGGCCAGCTGGTGCACCTCGACCAACCGGAACTCACTGTCGCGATCGACGGCGCGGCCAGCCGCCCGATCGGCGACGGACTGTGGGCGTGGGGTCGCAAGATCGCGTCGGTGGACATCTCCCCGCTGGTCGGCGCGTCGCTCGCCCTCGCCGCGCTGCTGCGCTTCCAGGACCTGGCGAACCCGCCGCAGGTGGCGGTGGCCGCCAGCACGCCGGCGACGACCGGTGACATGTACCGCCCTGCCGGGCGGCTGACGATCTGAGGAGGTTCGATGCGGATCACGGTGAGCGTCCCGAGCGTGCAGGCCCCGATGCTGGTGTCGAACCTGCTCGGGGTGGCCGGTCTGCTCGGCCTGGTCGTCGCGGTCGGTGCGCTGGCCGGCTCGTGGTGGTGGTCGGTGCTGGCCGGGTCGCTGATCGCGATCGCCCTGGCGTGGGTGGCCCACACCCACCACCAAGCGGCCGCTGCCCAGCGGGTTGGCGTTGACGTGCCGCGTGAGGCTTCGGCGTGAGGTCGTGGATCTTCCCCGCCACCGGTAGCCGGGTGGTGGAGGCGACGCCGCAGCAGGTGATCGCGACCGGTGCGGCCGGTGCCGCGTACAGCCAGGACCACGCCGACGGCGAGCGCGGATGGCGGCTGGCCGGGACCGGCGGCCATCGAGAGGTGCCGTGGTGGACCCTGGAGAAGGCCCGCATCTACTCGGTCGCCGCGTACCGGGTCAACCCCATGGCCCGGGCCATCATCGACACGTACACCAGTTTCTGCGTGGGCGACTCCGGGGTGTCCTACCAGGCGACCAACCCCCAGGTCGGCCAGATCGTCGACGAGTTCTGGCACGACCCGCGCGTGCAGCTGGGCACGCTGCAGGAACGGCTACTGCGCGACCACATGCTGATGGGCGAGACCGCGTTGCAGATGCTCGTCGGTGAGCTGTCCGGCGTCACCCGGATCTGCCCGACCCCGATCAGCCAGATCACCGATGTACGTCTCGCCGGCGGAAACCCGCTGTGGCCGGCCGAACTGGTGTTCGGCGACAGCACGGCCGGCGGGCTGGCGCTGCCGGTGGTCGCCGTCGACGACCTCACCAACCTGCGCACCGGCAAGGTCATGTGGTGGCGGTCCTGGATGGCGCTGATCGACGACCTGCGCGGCGAGCCGATGCTCGGACCGATCCTGGACCACCTCGACTCGTACGACCAGGTGATCTCCAACCTCATCGACCGAACGGCCCTGGCCCGATACCTCGTCTGGGACGTCACCGTCCAGGGTGAGCAGACCGACGTCGACAAGTTCGTCGCTGCACGGGGTGGCCTGCACACCCCGCCATCCGGGGCGGTCGAGGTCCACAACGAGAAGGTCACGTGGAAGCCGCAGAGCGCGCCGACCGGAGCGGAGGAAGACTCGATCGCCGGCCGGAACGTGCTGACCCTGATCGCTGGCGGCGCCGGTCTGTCCAAGACCTGGCTGGCCGAGCCGGACGGCGCGAACCGGGCTACCAGCCTCACGATGGCCGAGCCGGTGCGCCGCCGGGTCGGCGGAGTGCAGAAGATGTGGCTGGGCTACCAGACCGAGCTGCTGCGCTTCGTCGTCGACCAGGCGGTGCGTGCCCGGCGGCTCCCGCAGATGGTGACCGCCCAGGACCCCCGCACCGGCCGGCAGTGGGCGATCCCTGCCGCGCAGACCGTCACCGTCACCGGACCGTCCATCAGCGCCTCGGACGCGGAGTTCACGGCCAAGATCCTGCTCAACTTGAGCACGGGCCTGGAGAAGCTGGTCAGGGCCGGGGCGCTCTCCGCCGAGGCGGCGCGGATCGCCGCTCGCAAGGCGTGGGAGGACTACATGGGCGTGCCGTACACGGCCGACCTGGATTCCCCGACCGCGAACCCAGACGACGTCGCCCAGCTCGTCGACGACGCCCAGCGCGAGACGGCCGGCGGGAAGGGGCGTTTCAACCCGGGGCAGCCCCGTGACAAGCGCGGCCGGTGGAGCGACACCCCGGGCGGGGACATCGGGGGCCCGCACCCGCCGCTGCCACAACGACGGCAGCGCCCGGGTACCGGTGACCCGTTCGTCGCGCGTCCACCGGCGCGTCATCTGCTACGGACCGGCACCTCCGGCGATCGGGACCGGCTTGAGCGGGAGTGGGCGTCGGTGCTCGACGGCGAGTATGCCGGCCTGACCGTCCGGACCACCGGCGCGATGACCGACCAGTTTGACGACGGGCCCGGCGTAATGGCCGCCGCCGACATCTTCGACAGCACAGGGGAACGTGTGGGCGAGGTCGTCCGGGCCATCGTCGACGGCCCGGACGGCCCCTACGCCGTGCACGCGCTGATGGAGTTGGAGCCGCACGTGCAGGGCGGTGGGTTCGCCCGAGCCATGAACAGCGCCCTGGAGCGCTGGTACCGGCAGGCCGGGGTGACCCACATCGAGCTGAAGGCCAACATCCACATCGGCGGGTACGCCTGGGCGAAGGCCGGCTACGACTTCAAGGACCCCACGGACGCGGTCCGGATCATCGGCCGGCTGGAGGACTTCATCGCCCGCGCCGAGCGGGGCCTGCTGGCCATCCCGGCGGACCGGCTCGATGAGCAGATCGCGGCGGCCGAAGCACTCATCGAACGGGCCCGGACCGGCACGTTCGGCACGGCCGACTACCCCAGCGCGTACGAGGTCGCCATGCTCGGCTGGTGGCCCGGAGCCGGCCGCCGCGACGTGTGGATCGGCAAGGCTACCCTGTTGGGATCAGCATGGAACGGGGTGAAGCCACTGTGACCGCCATGGATCCCGAACGTCGCCGCCGCCTGGTCGCTCTCGGCGACTGGCACCGCGAGTGGGCCGACCGCACCGAGACCTCAACGCCGTTCACGCCGGACGACCAACCGGCCGGCAGCGACTACAACCAGCACCACGTCGACGTCGACGCCACCGCCGCGGCGCAGGGCGAGTTCGTTCGCCGCGCCGACCGCATCATGGGCATCGACAGGTAGCCCCAGCTACCCCCTCAACCTCCGAACGCCTCCCGGTACTACCGGGGGGCGTTCGCGCGTCCTGGCCCCGATCGGTGGCCGCTCCCCACCTCGTCCGTTGGAGGCACCATGTCCCTGAACCGCGACCAGGCCGCCCAGGCCCTGGGCATGAAGACCCGCGAGATCATCGCCGTCGACCGGGTCGACGGCGGATACACCGTCACCACCCACGACGGGCGGCGCACCCTCGTCAACGCGGCCGGCTCGGTGATCGCCACCGGCGACGTCCTCAACGCCACCGGCGCGACCCCCGCCCCGCCGGTCGACCCGGTCGGCTCCGTCCCGTCCCAGCCCGGCACGCCCGACCAGCCGCTGACGGAGTTGGAGGCGCAGGTGCCGGACAGGACCGTTCCCGACGTGCTGGCCTGGGTCGGCACCGAGCCGGACCGCGCCGCCGCCGCGGCCGCCGTGGAGCGGCGTCGCGACCGGCCGCGCACCGGACTGCTCGACGAACTCGACAAGCGCGCTGCGGCCACCCCGGGCACCGGCGGCGGCGGCGAGGGCACCGCCAGCTGATGACAGTCCAGCCCTCGCCGGTCGATCCGCTGCCCACCGTCGGGCCCGGACCCGGCGCGGCACGCAGCAGCGAGGTGACGACCTCGGACCGGGTGCGGGAGGTCGACGTCACGCCACCGACGCCGCAGCGGGTCACCGAGGCCACCGCGGACGTGCCGGCCGGATCGTGCATGGTGTGCCTGGACATCGCCGACGACATCGCCGCGGCGCTCGCGGTGCCCGGCGGTCTGCCGGCCGAGGAACTGCATGTCACCCTCGCCTACCTCGGCAAGACGCTGACCGGCGACCAGGTCGACCAGGTCGCCGAGATCACCGCGCAGGTCGCCGCCGCCCATCCTCCGCTGTCCGGGCAGATCGGCGGCCTCGGCCAGTTCCCACCCGGCGACGACGGGACACCGGTGTGGGCGCCGGTGGACGTGCCGGGGCTGGCGGAGCTGCGGCACGACCTGGCCGGCCGCCTAGCCGCCGCGGGCCTGCCGGTCGCCACCGAGCGGGGCTACACCCCGCACATGACCCTGACCTACCTGACCGACGGTGCATCACCACCGCCGCCGGTGCCAGCGACACCGGTGCGGTTCGAGTCGCTGACGTGGACCCGCGGCCCCGCCTGGACAGCGGTGCCGCTCGCCGCCGCGGCGGCGAACTCGAGGACGGAGACCGCAGCAGTGGAGAACACGCACCGGGACCGGGTCACCGGCCGGGTCATCGAGAGCCGGGGCACCGACGCCGCCGGCGGCCGGGTGTTCCGGGTCCGGATCATCCGCGCGGGGGAGTCCCGCAACCGGCGGCGCTACCCACAGCCGGTCCTGGCCGCTGCCGCCCGCCTCTACGAGGGCGCCAAGGCATACGACCACCACCGCACCGAGGACGAGCTGAGGACGTCGACGATCGCTGGCCTGGTCGGCTCCTACCGCAACGTCGCCGCCGAGGCCGACGGCCTGTACGCCGACCTGCACCTGCTGCCCGGCGCGACGCACGCCGCGCAGGCCCTCGACGCGGCGATCGCGGCGCAGGAAGCCGGCCTGGAGCCGCCGCTCGTGGGGATCTCCCACGACGTCATGGCCACCTGGAAGCCCGTTGCCGAGGGCGGGCAGCGGATGGAGGAGGCCACCGCCATCGTGAGCGTCTTCTCTGCCGATGTCGTCGCCGATCCCGCCGCCGGCGGGATGGCCACCCGCGCGGTGGCCGGTGGCCTCGACACCACCGATGAGACCGACCCGGCGGGCAACGCGCCCGACGGAGAGAGCAAGGAGTTGGACGTGACCGCACCACTGAACACGGACGCCGTGCTCGCCGCGCTCCAGACCGCAACCCCCGAGCAGCTCGCCGCGGTCGGTCTGAGCAAGGCGACCCCGGCCGACCCCGCGGCGGCCAGCGAGACGACGGCCGGCGGTGACACCGCCGCCGGCGCGGCCGCAGCGACGGAGAGCACGCAGCGCGCCACCGAGGCCGGCGCGGGGAAGAGCACGTTCCTCGGCCAGCTGATGATCCGCCACAAGATCGAGTCCGCCGGCCTGCCGATCGCCGTGGTGGAGTCGGTGACCGCCGCCCTGCCCGACCAGATCACGGAGAGCGTCGTCGACGGGCAGATCGCCGCGATCAAGGGCGGCCTGGCCATCGTCGAGCGTGCCGGCCTGGTCGGTGCCGCCCCGCTCGGCGGTGCCCAGGTCACCAAGGAGAGCGCCGAGAAGAAGGCCGCCGCGCTGGACCACTTCTTCGACGGGAACTACACCGAGGGGTACCGGTCGTTCCGCGAGGCGTGGGCCGATATCACCGGCTACCGCCCGCAGGCGTGGGGCGAGGACGTCAACCGGCGCATCCTGCGGGAGTGCTTCGGGGCCGGCTTCGACAGCGCGGTGCGCGGCTCCGAGTCGATGACCGCGGCGAGCTGGGCCCAGGTCCTCGGCGACTCGATCCACCGCAAGATGATCAAGCTCTACCAGCAGCCGTCGCTGCAGACCTGGCGCAAGATCGTCTCCGACGTCGTGCCCGTCGCCGACTTCCGCGACCAGAAGCGGACCCGCATCGGCGGGTACGGCACCCTGCCGGTCGTGGCCGAGGGTGCCCCCTACCAGCCGCTGCAGTCGCCCAACGACGAGGAGGCCGTGTACCGGATCATCAAGCGGGGTGGGACGGACGACCTCACCATGGAGATGATCGCCAACGACGACATGGGCGCGATCCGCAACATCCCGCGCCTGCTCGGCCTGGCCGCCGCGATCACCCTGCACCGGTTCGTGTGGGACCTGCTGATCAGCAACGCCGTGTGCACGTACGACTCGACGGCGCTGTTCCACGCCTCGCACAACAACACCGACAACCCGGCCGTGCTCAACTCCACCGGCCTGGGCGTCGGCCGCCGCCGGATGCGCAAGCAGGCCGCCTACGGGGACGCGACGAACATCCTGTCCCTGGCCCCGAAGCTGCTGATCGTGCCCAGCGAGCTGGAGGAGGTCGCCTTCCAGCTGACCACCTCGGCCGTGGCGGTCACGTCCAACGCGGACGCGACGATCCCGAACCTGCACCGCGGCATGGACTTCGAGGTCCTGGACCACTGGTCGGACGCCAACGACTGGTTCCTGGCCGCCGATCCGAACATGTGCCCGACCATCGAGGTCGGCTTCTACCAGGGGCGGCAGGAGCCGGAGGTGTTCACCCAGGCCGAGGCCAACACCGGCACGATGTTCAACGCGGACAAGTACACGTACAAGATCCGCCACGTCTACTCGGCGACGCCGCTGGAGCACCGCGGGTTCTACCGCGGAGCCAACTGATCGGGTGCCGGGCCGCCCGCCGGCCCGGCACCACCATCCCCGCACCCGACACCGTCGAGGAGACACACGCGATGAGCATCAAGTTCGACGAGTTGCGCGGCGATCTGACCTACGCCGCACAGATCCCGCCGACCGCCGCCGGCACGGCGGTGGAGGTCCCGATCGTGCGGCTGCCGTTCGCCGCGCAGATCACCGAGATCCTCTGGGTGCCGGGCGCGGCGATGACCGCCAACGGCTCCAACTACGTCACCCTGACCGCCCGCAACCGGCAGGCCGGCGCGGGCACGGTGGTCATGGCCACCCGGGCGTACAGCTCGGTCAACGGCGTGGCCACCACCGCCGAGGTCCTGACCCTGTCGGGCACGGCGGCGGACTTGCAGCCCGCCGCCTGGGACACCCTCACCGCCCACTTCACGCACACCGGCACCGGCCTGGCCATCCCGGCCGGGCTCGTCCAGGTGAAGCTGCGCATCCGGTGAGCGTCGCCGCCACCGCGGTGCCGCTCACCGGGGCCGGCCAGGTCGTGCAGGTCGGTCCGGCCACCTACCGCGGATACAGCGTCCGGGCCACCACCGCGGCGGTGGTCCGGATCTGGGACAACCCGGCGTCGGCCGCCGGGACGATGCTGGACACCATCGCGCTGGCCGCCAACGCCAGCGCATCGGCCTGGTACGACGGCGGAGGGATCCGCGCGGGCACCGGCGTGTACGTCGAGGTCGTGTCCGGCACCGTCGAGGGATCGGTGCGGATCGGCTGATGGGCACCCTGACCCGGGTCGCCGCGACCACCGCGGCGACCCTGACGCACGCCTTCGGCGGCGGCGAGATCCCCGCCGTCGTCGACGCACCGGTGACGGTCATCGGCACCGACGTCGACGGCGACCTGCTGTTCACCGGCACCGCCACCGCCGGGACCGGCGGCGAGTGGACGTACACGATGCCCGCACAGACGCAGCTCTCCCTGATCGGCGTCACCTGGTCGGGGACGGTCGCCGGCGTGCCCGTCGTGGAGTACGACCAGGTCGAGGTGGTGGGCGGGTTCCTGTTCGGCCTCCGCCAGGCCCGGGACTCGGACTCCACGCTGCGGGACACGGCGCGGTACCCGACGGCGGACCTGGTGCGGGTCCGCACCGAGGTCGAGCAGGAATGCGAGTGGATCTGCGACCAGGCGTGGGTGCCCCGGTACCGCCGGGTCGTCCTGGACGGCACCGGCACCCCGGACCTGGTCCTGCCCACCGGGGGCGACCAGTGGCGGGCCGGGACGCTGATGCGCGGCATCCGGGCGGTCCGGGCGGTGGCGGTGGCACCCCGGGTCGGACAGCCGGCCGTGCCGCTGTCCGCCGGGCAGTTGGCCGCGCTGGCCGTCCGCGCCGACGGCACCCTGCGCCGTACCGACGACGCGGTGTGGACCGCCGGGGACGGCAACGTCGTCGTCGAGTACGAGTACGGCGCGGATGGCGCTCCCGCCGACCTGGTCCGGGCGGCGCTGACCCGCTTCCGCGACCGGATCAACTTCGACAAGAAGCAGGTCCCCGACCGGGCGGTCAGCTTCACGATCCAGGACATGGGCACGTACCGCCTGTCGCTGCCCGACGCGTACCGCACCGGCATCCCCGAGGTCGACGCCGCCTACGGCCGCTACTCCCGGAGGGTGTCCGAGGGGGCCGGCCCGGACGGCCGGGCGGCGCCGGCATCGCGGACGATCGACTACGACCCGCAGTACGGGTCGCTGTTCCACGGCGGCCGCCGGTGAGCACCGTGACGGAGGCGCTGCGGTGTAAGGCGGCGCTGTTCGACCGCCTGCAGGGTCAGGTCGCACCCGGACTGCCGCTGGCCGGGCTGCAGGTGGCCTACGCCTGGCCCGGCCGAACCGCCGAGCGGGAGTGCGTCTACGGCGGAGGGGTCCGCTTCACCCGTGCGTCAGCCGGCCACGACGGCAGCGGAGAGCTGTGGCTGGAGACCGCGACGGTGGGCCTCTACGTCCGGGTGGCCATCCCCGGCGCGGAGGTCCTCGACACCGACATGCGGTGCACCGAGATCGGGGGCGTGATCGAGACGCTGCTCGCCGATCAGCCCGAGTTGACCGGCGGCTACACCTACGTGCAGATGTCCGGCGGCACGGCCGACTACGCCGCCGACGACGACGGGCCGACCAGCGTCCTGGTCTACCAGGTGACGTGTCAGTACTACCTCGACTGATCAGGAGGATCCTGTGGCGACTGTAGGCGTGGGGCGTATCACCCGCGCGGCGAACACCACCGACCTGAGTCCGACCGCGGCCGCGGCCGGTGGGGACAAGTTCACCGGTGGCAGCGACGTGTGGGTGTTCTGGGAGAACGTGTCCGGCGCTCCGATCACCGTGACCGTGGAGACCCCGGGCACCGTGGCGGGCCTGGCGGTGGCGGACCTGACCATCAGCGTCCCGGCCGGCGGATACGCCGCGCGGGGACCGTTCCCCGCGAGCGTGTTCGGCGACCCGGCCGGGCTGGTGGCGATGACCTACTCCACCCACACCGGCCTGTCCTTCGGGGCGTGGAAGGTCGGTGCCTGATGGCGCGACAGCGAGCCACCCCGGCCGCGGCCGTGTCGGCCGTCGACGAGCTGCCGGAAGGGCCGGTGCCCACCGAGCCGGGCTGCACGCACCCGGGCTGCGTGCTGGAGCACCCGCACGACGGCCCGGCCGTCCTGACCACCCCGCCCCCGCCAGCCCCCGGCCAGGCCGGGGACGTCGACGGGCACGACCAGGCGGCGCAGCGGGTCGTCGACGCGCAGGCCGCCCTGGACGCGGCCCGCGAGGACGCGGCGGCGCGGCTACCCGGAGCCGGGTACGTCATCGCCACCCAGGCGCTGCACGTTGCCGGCGGTGCCCGCGCCCACCTCGCCGGCGACCGGGTGCCGGTCGGCAACGTCGTGCGCAACGGGTGGGAGCACCTGGTCCGCTCACCCGTCGACGACGAGTAGCCCCGTGCCCGTCGACGTCGACCGGGTGCGGATGCACCAGCACGAGATCGCGCTGCTCGACGACACCACGCAGACAGCCGAACTGCTGCTGCAGATCGGGTGGGGTATCGCGCTGGACGCCCGGGCGGACGCGCCGCACCGCACCGGCCGCGGCGCGGCGTCCATCCAGCCCTGGCCCGGCCGGGACGGCCTCGGCCTACACGTCGACGTCTCCTGGGACCGCGACCACTTCTACATGGGCTTCCACGAAGGCGGCACCCGATACCACCACGCGCAGCCGTTCTTGGGCCCGGCGCTGGACCGCTACATCCACCTGTGAGGAGGACAGAGGACACATGGCAGGTAAGAACAAGGGCCAGCTCGCGCTGGGCCCGGGGATCCTGCGCGAAGCGCCGCTGGGATCCCTGGAGCCGGTCGACCTGACCACGCCGTGGGACGCGGCATGGAACACGATGGGCTACACCAAGGAAGGGTCGAAGCTCAGCTACGAGCTCGACACCGGCACCGTGGAGGTGGCCGAGGAGATCGACCCGATCCACATCGCGATCAACTCCCGGTCGCTCAAGGTGGCGTTCGCGCTGATGCAGCTCACCGCCAACAACCTGCGTATCGCCTGGAACGGCGGCACCATCACCACGGGCACCGGGATCGTCGTCTACGAACCCCACCAGCCCGGCGAGGAGGTCCGACGGATGCTCGGCTTCGAGTCCTCGGACGGCACCGAGCGGTGGGTGTTCCGCGAGGCGCTGCAGGGCGGCAACGTGGAGCTGGAGCGCAAGCGCGGTGCCGACGCGGCGGTCATCGCCAACGAGTTCCAGCTCGCGAAGCCGTCGCCCGTGCTCCTGCCGTTCGCGGCGATCCTGGCATCCCCGGCGAGGGCGTGATGGCGCGCAACTACACCAGCGCCGCCCGGCGCGCCGCGGCGACGCCACCGCCGGCCGGGGACCTGGACACCGTGATGGCCTGGATCGACGGCAACACCACCCGGGCCCGGCAGGTCCTGGCCGCCCTGGACAAGCAGCCGGTCGACCCGACCGACACGGCGGCCCGGCTCGCCCGCAAGCTGCTGCGTGAGAAGGTGCTGGACGTCTTCCCCAGCTTCACCCTCGACGACGTGGCGTTCCGGGTGCTGGGCGAGATGCAGCTGCTGGACCTGTGCGAGCTGATGCGCCTCAACAAGCGCAACATCAAGACGGTCGACCCGGCGGCGGTCGCCGCCCTGGCTGACTTCTTCCAGGGCGCCCTGGGCGCGGACGAGTACGAGCGGTTCCGGGAGTACTGCCGGACCAACTGCGTCGACCAGGACGTCCTCAACGACGTCATGGAAGGGATCGTGGAGGACCTGTCCGAGGTCCCTACGTCACGGCCCTCTCACTCTGTGGGTGGGCCGTCGAGTGCTGGCCCTACATCGACGGACGCCTCGCCGCCGCCGATGTCACCGGAGGCGTTCGAGGACTTCCTGGCGAGCCGTACCGAGCCTCAGCCGGGCCCTCTGGGTCTGCCGGAGACGACGAACCCGACCCGGGAGTTCGTCTACTTCGGATGACCGCACGCCGGGCGCTGCCGGTGCTGTACGGGCTGTGCGACGAGTGGACCGCCCGCCGGCAGATGCTCGCCGCGCTCGGCGGTGAGCCGGATCAGCTCACCGACACCCTCACCCCGTCCGCGCCGCCGGCCGACGCCGGGCCGGCGGGGGAGCCGACGGTCGCTGAAAACCGGGCGGCAGAGATCGCCGCTCTGGCGGCCGCATTCCGATAACCGAGGGGAGGTGTTCCGTGGCGCGCACCATCGGTGAGGGCATCGTCCGGGTCCGCCCGGACGTCTCGGGGTTCGGGCCGGAGGCGGAGCGGGGCCTGACCTCGGCGATGCAGCGGACGGTCGCCCGTCTGGAGGGCGTCCTCAACCGGCTGGAGCCGATCGCGGCCCGCGCCGGGCAGACCGCCGGTCGCCGGTTCGCCGGCGGGATGGAGCGGGAGACCTCACGACTGCGGCCCCTGCTGGCCGGGCTGTTCCGGGTGAGTGGGGCCGCGGTGCTCGGCGGCGGCATGGCCTACGTCACCGCGCAGGCCATCGCGCTCGTCGCGGCGGTCTCGCAATCGGTCGGCGCGGTGCTGCTGCTGCCCGCTGCGGCGGTCACCGCCGCCGCCGGGCTCGGTGTCCTGGCGATCGCCACACGGGGACTCGGTGACGCCCTGGCCGAGTCCACCGGTGGCGGTGGCGGTGGCGGAGCACGGGCCGCCGCCACCGCGTACGAGGCCGCGCAGCGGCGCATCGCGTCGGCCCAACGGGACCTGACCCGGGCCACCCGGGACCTCATCGACGCCCGCCGCGAGGAGCAGGAACGGGTCCAGCAGCTCGCCATGGACGTCGAGGGTGCCGCGCTGGCCGAAGAGCGCGCCGCAGCCAGCGCGAAGACGGCCGCCGCCGAGCTGGAGGAAGCCAACAAGAGCAAGAACGCCGACAAGATCCGGGAGGCCGACCTCGCCTACCGGGAGTCCCTGCACACCCTGAAGGAGGCCGAGGCCCGGCACCAGCAGTTGGCGGCCGAGCAGGCCGAGTCGGCCCGGGTCGGGGTCGAGGGCAGCCAGGCGGTCAAGGACGCGACGGAGCGGCAGCGCGTCGCCGAAGAGGAACTCGCGGCCGCGAAGAAGGAGAGCACCACCGCCGGCACCCAGGCGGCCGGTGCGGTGTCGAAGCAGGCCGAGGCCTACGCGAAGCTCGCCCCGTCCGCGCAGGCCTTGGTGCGCACGATCCGGGCGCTGCAGCCGGCGTGGGACCGGCTCGGCCGCAGCGTGCAGCAACGGTTCTGGGCCGGCACCGCCGGTGACGTGCGGGGCCTCTCCGACCGGTACCTGCCGGTGCTCGACCGGCGGCTCGGCGACGTCGCCGGCGGATTCAACCGGGCGATGCGGGAGTCCGCCCGGCTGGCCATGTCGAAGGCCTTCGTCCGCGACGTCGACGGGGCGCTGGGCAACGCGGCCCGTACGACCGACCGGCTGGGCCGAGCGGTCGCCCCGATCGTGTCCGGGCTGCGGCACATCGGTGTGGTTGCCTCGGCGTACCTGCCGGGACTCGCCGGCGGCACCCTGACCCTGGCTGAGCGGTTCGAGCGGTGGGCGGCGGCCGGCCGGCAGTCCGGGCAGCTCGATCGGTGGCTCGGCAGCGGCCTCCGTGTGCTGCGCCAGGTGGCGGCGATCGGCGCCAACGTCGTGGGCATCATCGTGGGCATCCTGCGTGCCGGCGGCGCGGAGGCCGGCGGGGACATGCTCTCCGGCCTGGAGTCCGGCACCGCCCGCCTCCGCGCGTTTCTCAACTCGGCCGAGGGGCAGGATCGGATCGCGCAGGTCCTCGGCACGGTCCGGTCCGTCGTCGAGGGCGTCGTGGCGACCCTGCCGGGGCTGATCGACAACGCGGCGAGGCTGGCCCCGGCTCTGTCGGCGGCCGCCAGTGAGGGTGGCAGCTTCCGCGACACCCTCTCGGTGACCGGGGTCATCGTCGGGTTCGCCGCGGACCACCTGGACACCCTCATCCAGCTGCTGCCGTGGCTGGCCGCCGGGTACGTGGTGGTCAAGGGTGCGCAGACCGCGGCCAACCTGGCGTCGGTCGCGATGCTGCCGATCAAGATCGCGGAGGTGGCGGCTAACTGGGGCCTGCGCGCCAGCATGACCGCACACACGGCAGCCCTGACCGCGAACACCGCCGTCACCCGGGCCGCGACCGGCGCGCAGATCGCGGAGACGGCCGCCACCAACGGCGGCATCCTCGCCAAGGGCCGCAACCTCGCGGCGACCGTCGCGCAGCGCGCTGCGGCGATCGGCGCGAACATCGCTACGAAAGCGTGGGCGGTCGGTCAGGTCGTCCTCAACGCGGCGATGTCCGCGAGCCCTCTCGGCGCGGTCATCCTCCTGGTGGTGGCCCTGATCGCGGGCATCGTCCTGCTGTGGCGCAACTCGGAGACCTTCCGCAAGATCGTCACCGGCGCGTTCAATGCCGTCTGGTCGGCGATCAAGTTCGTCTGGGAGTGGGCGCAGCAGAACTGGCCGCTGCTGCTGGCGATCCTGACCGGCCCGATCGGCCTCGCGGTCCTGTGGATCGTCCGCCACTGGGACCAGATCAAGGACAGCGCCGCGGCGGTCTGGAAGTCGGTCCGTGACGGCGTGAACGCGGCGAAGGACTACATCATCGGGCGCTTCGACCAGGTCGTCGGGTTCGCCAACAGCCTGCCCGGCAAGATCAGCAAGGCCGCGCACGGGCTCTTCGACGGGCCGGTCTCCGCCGTGAAGGGCGGCATCAACAAGATCATCGATCTGTGGAATCTGCTGGACTTCGGCCTGTCGATCCGAGTCCCGGACTGGGTTCCCGGTGTCGGTGGCAAGGGGTTCGTCATCCCTGACCTGTTCCCCGACGTGCCACGCCTGGCTGAGGGCGGTGTGGCGCGGGCCCGCCCGGGCGGCATGCTCGCGCAGATCGCCGAGGGCGGCGAGGACGAGGCGGTGGCCCCGCTGTCGGCGCTCGCCGAGATGATCAGCGCAGCGGTGCGGGAGGCCGGCGGCGGCCGCGGCATCACCGTCGAGCAGCTGATCATCAAGGCGTTCACCGACCGGTTCTCGCTGCGCCAGGTGCAGGAGGAACTCGCCATGCACGGAGTCAGCTGATGGCCCTCGACGAGGGGCAGGTGCAAATACGCGACCTGGTCATCGGGCCGGGCACCCCGTACCGGTTCGTGCGGGGCAGCCACTTCAACCCGCTGGCCCGGTCGGTGCGCGCCGACCAGGGCGGCGCGCGGGCCTGGGGGCACGGGTCCTGGTCCGGTGCGGAATGGGCTGAGCAGGCCGCGATCCCGATGCGGTTGGTCGTGATGGGCAAGGGCACCGGCGGATGGCTCGCGCTGCACCAGCAGCTGCTCGCCGCGTTCGCGCCGAGCAGCGTCGACCTGGACCTGCGCTTCGCGCTGGCCGGCACCGAGTACCTGATGCGCGGGCGGCCCCGCCTGGTGGAGCCGGAGTCCCGGCACGTCGACGGGCACACCTACGTCAACGCGGCGTTCGTGGCTCTCGACCCGGCGATCTACAGCGGGACCGAGCACAGCGTGACGTTGGGGCTGCCGTCCACCGTGGGCGGGCTGACGCTGCCGACGACAGCGCCGCTCACGGTCGCGGCGACCGTCACGTCCGGCCGGACCACGATCGTCAACGCCGGCACGCAGGCGTCCGGGCTGCGACTGCGCGTTGACGGCCCGGTGTCCGAGCCGCGCGTCAGCACGCTGGTGGCCGGAGTGGCCACCACCCTGCGGCTGTGGCTGACGCTCGGGGTCGGGCAGTGGCTCGACATCGACACCGCCGCCCGCACGGTCTACCTCAACGGCACCGCGTCCCGCCGCGGGCAAGCATCCGGAGGGTGGCCGACCCTGCCGCCCACCACCCCCGTCGAGATCGCCTTCGACGCGGCGGCCTACGACCCGACCGCCCTGCTGACCGCCACGTGGCGCGATGCCTGGCACTGAGAGAAGGGAAGCCCTACGTGGCTGATCCGCTGTGGATCAACGCGTCCGCTGGTACGCCGGCGTACAACGCCGCCGAGCTGCGGCAGGGGATGGCGCTGCCGCTGATGTACGACGGCCGGGTCTCCGGTGCCCGGCAGGGAGTGCGCCCCGGGGGCCCCGCGCTGCAGGTGACCCTGGCGGTCTCCACGATCACCGTGGCCACCGGCTGCGCGTGCGTCGACCCGGGGCTCAGCACCGCGCAGGGACCGTACTGGGTTGCGCTGCCGGCGGCCGAGACGCACACCCTGGCCGCCGCGAACGCGACCAACCCGCGCAAGGACATCGTGATCCTGCGGGTGTACGACAACGACGAGGACTCGTCCGGGCTGCGTACCGCCCGCTCTGAGTACCTGGTCGGGGTGGCGGGGGCCTCACCGTCCGAGCCGGCCGTGCCTGCCGGCGCGGTGCGGCTCGCCACGATCGACGTGCCCCAGTCCGGCGGTGGTGCGGCGGTGGTCACGGACCGCCGGCCGTGGACGGTCGCGGCCGGCGGGATCCTGCCGGTCGCCAACCAGGCCGCCCGCGACGCCCTGTCCCCGTACGACGGCCAGTACGTGCACCGTCTGGACACCGGTGCCCTGGAGGGCCGCTCGGGTGGGCAGTGGCAGGTCCGGGCTATCGCCCCGATCAGCCTGGAGGCGACAGCGACAGCCAGCCCGCAGGCGATCTCGGCGTCGACGGTCACCGCGATCACCTGGCAGGCCGCCAGCGAGAACGTCGGCGGGTTCACCAAGCCGAGCGGGTTCGAGTTCACCGTCCCGGCGGCGGGTCTCTACGTGGCCACCGTGCAGGGCCTGGTCAGTAACGGCCAGTCGGGCCGAGCCTTCGTGAACATGGTGATGGACGGCCGTGCGTACCGGGCGTCGTTCGGTGGTGTGTCCGAGAGCGGATGGGCGTCGACCGGGCAGCGGCGGATGGCCGCCAGCACCATCGTCAAGGCGGAGATTTTCTGCGCGACCGCCACCACGATCGCGTCGGGCACCCTGTCGGTCTACCGGGTCGGGGCCTGACGTGACCGTGGTGACGTGGCTGGGCTGCGACCTGGTGACCGGCCGCATCGTCGAGGAACTCCCCGACCTGGCCCCGTCGGGGACGATCGGGGCGCTGCTGGGCGCCTACACCTCTGCCAACCTCCGCCTCCCGATTCCCCGGGGCGGGCACGGCGCGGCTCCCCGTGACTGGGTTGCGGCCACCGAGCCGGGCCGGTCGATGATCGTCGCGGTGCTGGCCGGGCGGCCGGTCTGGGCGGGCATCGTCCTGGTCCGCGAGGGCGGTACCGAGGCCACCCTGTCCCTGGGCTGCGTCACGCTGGAGGGCTACCTCGACCGGCGGTACGTCGGCGACCACACCTGGACCGGCCAGGACGAAGCCTCGGTGATCGCCGCAGGACTCGCCGGCGACGCGACCTCCATCGAGGGCATCGGCCTGGCCGTCGACGCCCCCGCCACCGGCACGCTGCGCGATCGCACCTACCTCGACACCGACGACAAGACGGTCTACTCCGCCCTGCGGGAGCTGATGGGCGTCCAGGGCGGCCCGGAGTGGACCATCGCCCTGGGCTGGACCGACGCGACCCAGACGGCCGTGTCCAAGACGCTGCGGGTGCGATCCCGGATCGGCTACCCGTCGACCACGCCCACCGCGGTGTTCACCACCGGCACCGCGTCCGCGGTCTTGTCCGCGGTCGGCTCGTCGGAAGCCCGCTACACCTACCGCGAGGACTACTCCTCCGGCTCCGGTGCCAACCACGTCATGGCCACCAGCAGCGGCGAGGGAGAGACGCGTCCCCAGTCCATCCCAGCCCGCGCCGACGGCCTCTTCGCCGCGGGCTGGCCCCGATACGAACACCGATACTCACCGAGCAGCTCGATCACCGTGCAAGCGACCCTCGACGCGCACGCCGCCGCCGCACTGGGCATCCTGGCCTTCGGTGCCCGAATCCTCACCATCGCCAGCCGCGCCGACGCGTACCCGATCCTTGGCACCGATTGGGGCATCGGCGATGACATCGGCTACGACCTGGTCGGCCACCGGCACCTCGACGGGCTCACCGGCGTAGCCCGCGCGATCGGATGGGACCTCGACCCAGTCGCCGGCACCGTCGCTCCCATCCTCCTCACCCCCGGACAGGACGTGATCTCGTGACCGTCATCTCCGACCAGGCACCGCCCGGCCAGGACTGGCTGGTGCGGCAGATCCGCGATCTGCAACGCCAGGTGCGCGAACTCGCGGCGGCGCGGACGCTGGAGGCCGCAGCGATCGGCTCGGGCGGTATCACCATCCGCGATGGCGCAGTCCGGGTACTCGACAGCGGCGGAGCCCCGGTCGCCCAGCTCGGCCGCCTGCCCGATGGCGGGTACGGCCTGGCGGCGATCGCACCCTCCGGCCAGCTGGTCACCCTCTCATCTCTGGCGTTCGGTCCCGTTGCCGCCAGCGACCCCGCCGGCGGCACCCGCACGTCCTCCGCGTTCGGCGATCTCACCGGCGCGGCGGTAGGACCCTCGGTCACGGTCACCATCGGCAGCACCGGCCGCGCACTGGCCTTCTGGTCCGCCGGATGGGGCATCACCGGCACGTGGGAGGCCCTCAGCACCGGCGGCATCTCCGTCGAACTGTCCGGGGCCAACGTAATTCCCCCCAGCAGTGACTACTCGCTCGGTCACTACCTCGAACACCCGGTCGCGCCGGCAACAGGGAACTCGCTGGTCAGCGCATCATTCCAAGCGGGAATGATGCACTTCTTCAAGAACCTGACACCTGGCCCGACGACGTTCACCCTGAAGTATCGCAACCGGCGAAACGCTGGAAACGTCCTATTCGATACCCGGGAAATCGCCGTCTTTCCGTTCTAGTTTGGATTTGGCCATACATTGAGGGTGCAATCGCCTATCCCGTAATTTGCGGCTCGCATGACGGGGGCGGGCCCAGCCCCCGGACACTCTTCGTGCTGAGCGTGGCCGAGCAGGTGGCCCAGCTCGTGCAGGACAACCCACGCTCGCTGATCAGCGAGAGTCCCGCCCACCGCGCGAAACCGCGGTCCGAGCGTCGTCCACGCGTCGGCGGTCACGATAGCGAGACGCTCATCCGGCCACGCCCGACCGATGAGGCCCCCCAGGCCGCCGGCTCCCCGGGTGCCGGGCCACACGATCCGCAACCTGTAGCTGTCCAAATCGACTCGCCAGCCGCGCGGGTCGTTGACGATATCCGCGATCACCTTCGCGGCCTCCGCCTGGTCGATGTCGAGGCCAGGATCGACGGCGACTGCCGGCGAAGCGAAACGGTGCCCTGAAACCCACTCAGCCTCTGCGGTGGGCGGATCCCCACCGGCAAGGAACACCGCTGCCCACAAGGCAACAGCTAATCCGGCAGAAACTGCCGCAAGACGGCGAATCATTGGCGCTCCCTGATGTGCACGCTGCCTGAACGTACTCACATCACGCCACCTGGAATCCACGATGGAGGAGCGATGACCAGCGCGCCCGCTTGCCTACTCGCCGCCCGCCGCGTCCTGCTCGACTACCTCGGCCCGGACGCCAAGCCCCGCCCCGGGGTGACGATCCTGGACCCGCTCGGCGACCCGGCCTGGGAGATCGGCATCGTCGGCGACACCGGCCACATCGGCGGCTACCACACCGGGTCGGACCGGATCCGGCGCGTCGACGGGGCGATCCGGGACTACTCGGTGACCGAGTCACCCCGCGACCGCGCAGGGCTGACCCTCGACGCCTCCGCCTTGGACGTCGGCCGCTTCCGGGTGCGCACCCCGCTGGGCACCTTCGACCTGCCGCACTACTCGCGGTGGCTCGTCGCCCAGTGCAAGGCCAACACGGCCGACACCAGACACCTGCGCGAGGTGATCTACAGCCCGGACGGGCGGACCGTGCGCCGGTGGGACCGGCTCGGCAAGCGCAGCACCGGCGACGACTCCCACCTCGGCCACACGCACGAGAGTTGTTTCCGCGACGCGACCAAGGCCGGGGCCGACATGGCCGCGGTCAAGCGCCGTTACCTGACCGAGATCGGCGTCATCAACAAGGAGGTACCCGACATGACCCCCGAAGAGCACAAGTGGCTGGAAACCGTCCACAAGAACCTGACCGTCCTCGACGGCCGCAATCCGGTCGGCCAGGCATACACCAGGGCGGCGCTGGGCGTCGACCACAAGGATCCGAAGTACGTGGTGCCGCACCCGTCGCTGAAGAGCCTCGGGGCGCAGCTGGTCACCATGCAGGCCGCGCTGCTCGGCGCGGTGCAGGGCCTCGACGCCGAGGCCATCATGGCCCGGATCGACGCCGTTGCCGCCGAAGAGCGGCAGCGCGACGCCCAGATGCTGGCTGAGCTGCTCGGGCGGCTGGACGCGATCGTCGACCTGATCCGGCGGCAGGAGAACGGTGAGCTGACCGCCGAGCAGGTGCTCGTCCAGCTGCGTAACCTGCTGCCCACGGGCACGGCGGGCTGATGGACGCGACCGTCCTGACCGCGCTGATCGGCGCCGGCGGCGCGATCGCTGGCGGGGCGGTCGTCGGCCCGGTCGTCGGGCACCTGCTCGGCCGTCGGATGCGCAGTGCCCAGGCCGCGCTGGCCGACGCGCAGGTCGACCAGCTGCGTGCGGATGCGGTCCGGATCGGGCAGGACGTCTACCAGCAGATCACCGCGGACCTCAGAGCCGAGCTGGAGCGGGTCCGTGCCGCGCTCCAGGACGCGCAGACGTCGCTGGCGAGGACATCAGCCGAGGCGGAGCGGCTCCGTCAGCGGGTGGTGGACCTGGAGTCGCGAACGGCGCAGCTGGAGCGCACCGAGCAGCACCTGTCCGCCGAGCTGCGTGCCGTCCAGGGCGAGCGGGATCAGCTGCGCATCCGACTGGCCAGCAGGGAGGCGACCATCACCGCGCTCACCGGCCAGGTGGCTGACCTGAAGATCCAGCTTGCGTCGCTCCAGCCGGCCCCGCACGCGCCGGCCGGCTGACCGTCTGACCCCGACTGGGGCAGGAAAGCGCATTCTCGGCCCGGGCCAGGGTGGTCCGGGCTTCGTCGTACCTGGAGGTGTCCATGCAGCAGCAGCCCATCGATCCCGCGCCCACCCAGACCCGCCATCCCTGGCGGGCCACCGCCCGCACGGTCGTCGCCGGCGCGGTGGGAGCGCTGAGTCTGCTGCCGGAGGTGGCGCTCACCGCCGGCGTCGACACGGTGCCGGCGGTCGCCCAGGCCGTGGCGGTCGCCGGCGCGGTAACGCGGGTGCTGGCGCTGCCGGCCGTTGACGCCTGGATGCGTCAGTACGTGCCGTGGCTGGCGACTGCCCCGGCCGCCTGAGCGGTCTCCGCACGCGCCCCAGCCCCGCTCGCGTCGCAAGGTGTTCGCCCCCGCTCGGCTTCGGCCGGCGGGGGCGCTGCGTCGTGTTCGGGCGTCTCTCGCTGCCGCACAAACCCTTTCGGATGCGAAAGGGTTTGTGCTATGCTTTAGGCACACCGAAGGGAGGTGAGAGATGGAAATCGGAGAGGCGATGCAGCTGATTGCCGAGGAAGCCGAACGCCAGGGCTTCCTCGTCAAGCAGACCCGCAGCAGCATGTGGCACTTCCGCAAGGGCAACGACAACTGGCTCGTGGCCCCCAAGGACGCCGGTGACGTGCTGGAGGTCCTGCGGGTGCTGATCAGCGCCGGCCTCGACTGGTCCTTCAAGGACTAGCGAGGTGCCGGGGTCGGCAACCAGCCGGCCCCGGCCACTCCGAAACCTCATCTCGCCTCCCCGAGCAGAAGGGGAAACACCGTGAGTGGTTGGTACGTCGGACTGGAGTTCGTCGGCGACCTGAACGACATGGAGCACCTCAACGAGGCCGCCGAGGGTGCGTTCATCGCGAACTACAACAGCAAGAGCAGGGTGCTGAGCCTCAGCCACCGCCTGGACGCGGTGGAGTACGACGACGCCCTCCAGGAGGCCAGGGAGTGGGCGTCCAAGCTGCCCGGCGTGGCGAAGCTCGTCAGCGAGGGTGTGCTGTTCGGTCCCGACCGGATGGTCGTCGAGACGTTGGCGGCGCGGGCGCGGGGCTGGGACCTGCTCGGTTCGGCCGAGGTCGCCGATGTGCTTGGGGTCTCCACGGCCCGGGTTCGGCAGCTGGAGCAGCGGCCGGACTTCCCGCAGCCGGCCGTGACGATCGCTGGTGGCCGCATCTACCGGCGTGACGAGATCGAGGAGTACGCCGAGCGCCGGTCGCGGACCCCGGGCCGGCCGGCGAAGGCTCAGCCCGAGGCGTAGCTTTGGGCTGAAGCCCCGCAGCTACTGGCGTTCTGCGGGGCTTCGCCCACGACGATGCGGCCCCGCTCTCCCTGGTGGGAGGGCGGGGCCGCATCGTCGTGTCAGGCAGGTCAGGGAAAGCGCATTCCGGGCGGTGGGGTCCGGCGCACCGGCGGGGGCCGGCCGGGGTGGCCGGCCCCCACTGGATCACTCCACACAGACCAGGTGCTTGTCCTGGCCGCCGATCCGGATCGCCGCGGCCAGTTCGTCGGCGGTGGCGCACCACTGGGCGGACTCGGGGGCGATGACGACCCGGCTGGCACGCTCAAGTCGGCGGAGCACGTCGTCGAGGCCTGCACGGGGGACCTGCGGGAGCGCGGTGCGCAGCCGGACCATGTGCACCCAGTCGCCCGCCCCGGCGGCCAGCCGGCCGACGGTTGCGACGACCAGGTCGTCCACGGTGGCCGGCTCGGGCTCGGCGTCCCAGCCCTGGGCGGCGGCCTCGATCTCGGCGGCGGGGAGGTCCCCCTCGTGGGCGACCTCGATCAGGTGGGCGAGGGCCTGGCGGGTGGTGGCGATCCGGATCTCGACCAGCCGGGTGGGGCGGCCGGCCAGCCGGCGGGCGGCGAGGTCGGTCTCCATGTCGGCGATCTGGCGGGCGGTGGTGGCGATGGCCTGGATCATCTTGGTCTCCCTGCTCGTTCCTGCCTGTACCTAAATTCTACACCACCCTAGAATTTCATGCAACATAGTGGTGTGGAATTTCCCCACCACGCCCAGCCGACCCCGTCAGGCGGCGGGGCCGGCGCGGCCGGTCAGTAGTAGTCGACCCAGTCGCGGGCGGCGCGGGTCGGCGAGCAGGCCGCGTGGATCACCTCGCCGTTCTGGTCGCAGCTCCGGTGAGCGGGGCCGCTGACGTGCTGGCCGCAGTCGGCGCAGGAGCCGAGGTTCTCGCAGGCGGCGCAGGTGGCCTCGGTGCGGTGGACCTCGGCGTCGCAGAACCGCTTGCCGGGGGTCCAGGTGTAGGTGGTGCTGTTCGTCATCTTGGCCCCCTGCTCGTTCCTGCTCATGCCTAAATTCTACACTGCACTAGAATTCTGCGCAACATAGTGGTGTAGAATTTTGGGCATGGACCTGACCGACCTCGCCGCCCGCCTCACTGCCGCCCCCCACCTGCCACCACTGGAGCGCTACCAGGCGCTGCGCGACCTCGCCCCGGAGGTCAAGGCGGCGGTGGCGGCCCTGCAGGACGCCGCGATCGCCGAAGCTCGCACCGAGCTGCCCGAGGCTGAAGTGGCCACCCGGGCCGGGGTGAGCGTGTCCGAGGTGCGTCGACGGGTCACGGCTCACGGCAAGAGGGCCGGAGTTGGCCGCGGCCCGGGTCGACCTTCGCGGGCGGCTGCCAACCCGTCCGGGAATGCCCTTTCCTGATCCTGGTGGACCGGATGGCATGAAGCTGCCCCCGACCTGGTCGGTCGAGGGCAGCTTCGGGGCGATCAGATGATCATCACACTGTCGGTTGGCCGGAGCCGGGGCAGGTGCCCCGGCTCCCTTCGGCCTGGTGTGGCGGGCAGGATGCGCCCGGGGGTGGCCCTACGCGGGCCCCGCAGACGGAGCAACTGCTTTGAGGTGCCATTGGCGGACTCCTTGGGGGATTTGGTAGTCCGGGTACGGGTCGGTTTCTGGCTCGCGTCGGTCTCCGGATGCCGACGTGGCCCGTAGGTAGAGCACCGTCCGGTCGCGGCAGGTGATCCGCAGCGCGGACGGCGTCGGCTGGCCGTTCTCGGTCCATCCGACACCTGGGATGGCGCACAGTTCCCAGCGCTCGAACGGCTCGGGCCGGGCTGCGTCGAGGAGTTGGTGGGTGAACACGAGCAGCCGCCAGAAGCGCAGCCGCGGGGGCGGCATCTCGCCAAGCGGCACGGGCTGGGCGTCCCGGGAGGGCGCTGCTGCCCACAGCATGGAGCTGGACCCGGTCTGGTGCCACAGTCGCACTCCGGGCGGCGACTGGCCGCCTGGCTCGGTGTCCTGGCCGTACCGCCGGATCGAGGTGATGTCCGGGTGCTCGGCGGCCCGGTAGAGGGCTTCCATGATGTCCAGGGCCTGGGTTACCTGCACGGGCACTCTCCTGATCAGCGCGGATTGTGGCAGCTCACGGGGCTGGGTCAGTCTATCGGCGGGGCGGCGGGGCTCTGCTCCAGCGCACCGAGTCACCTCCGGTCGTGGGGCGGGATCCACCTGCTTCGGCCTACGGCCTGCAGGTACGCGTATGCGTCCCGGGTCGGTTGGCACATCCATGGGCATCGGCACACCGGGCAGATGTCCCGGGTGCCGCTGGTTGGCCAATGGTCGGTGATGATGACCTTCGCGTCGAGGAGCATCCGGGCGCGGACCTGCACCACCGACATGTTCCCGGTCACTGCTGGATGCGCCCTGCCGCCCAGTACTGCGCCAGCACCCCTGCGGCCCAGTCCATCTGTGGGCAGCCGGCGGGGGTGCACTGGCGGCACGTCCCCGGCGCCCACGAGGTCGCCGCAGGAGCGGGACGGTGCTGCCGTTCGATCAGCCCGGCGATCGTCACCACGGCCGCCGGGCTGATCTCGTTGTAGCTGGTAGTCACCACCGCCCCCGAACCCATGCAGTGGTCGTCAGTAGGTCTGTCCGGCCCGGATCGAGTCCAGGAACGCGACCCACTCGGCCTCGTCGAAGATGACCTGCGTCTCCGGCCGAGCCGAGTTGCGGATGATCCGGCGGCCGGAGACGTCGATGGCCACCTCAACGCAGGTCGGGCCGCTGTCGCCGCAGCGGTTGGGCCGCTTGAAGTCGAGCTGGGGCATGTCGATCCTCTCGGGTACTGCCGGCCGCCCGATGGGGCCGGACCGTAAGTGGAGATGGGGACGCCGGTCACCGGGCTGCGGCGTCGAGAAGACGGTCGGCGTCGACCAGCAGTTCCTGGCACCAGGGGCCGGTGCAGTCGGCGGAAGGCGTGCTGCACTCGACGAGGTGGGCGTACACCCACACCATCCCCGCGTTCCACGATCCGTAGACGTGGACGACGTCGATGATGATCTGGTTCTGTCCGAGGACGCCGGGGCTGGACTGCCACTCGTGCGGCTCCAAGCGGATGCGTGAGCCTTCCCCGGCCGGGGTGCTCATCGGGCCGGCCGGGGGTAGCGGTACTCGACGATGTCGGGACGGCGGGCGGCCGCGAGCAGCCGGTCCCGTGCGGCGGCCTGCTCTTGTGCCTGGATGGCGCGGCCGGTGCCAGGTGGTACGGGGGGATAGGCGGGGCTGCCGCCGATGAGCCGGTTCCACGCCCGGGTGATCAGGTGCACGGGGTCGCCTCCCTCGCATGAGCGGGGGTGGCAGGGCGAACAGCGTCGTCGTACGCCGCGCGACTCCCTGCCGCCACCGTGCGATCACGCTAAGCAGTCGCCGGAGCGGTGGGGGGTACGCGGCGTACCCGGTGACGTGACGTACCTCTACTGCTGCGGTGCGCTGATCCGCTGGGCCAGGTCGATTGCCTCAGCGCGAACCGCCGCCGGTGCCTCGCGCGCCAGTCGGCCCGCCATGTCCTGCGCAGCCGGCGAGTACCGCACAGTCTCCGGCGACGTCGCCTCGGCCCGGGTCAGCAGGTGCAGAGTCGCCTCTCGCGCGCCTTCCAGGTCGGCGGATCGGGCGAGCTCGACCAGGTGCCGACCGCGTCGCTCCGTGGACGGAATCGACGCCGGGTCCAGGGCGTGTGCTCGGCGCTGCGCCTCGTCTGGGTCGCCCAGGTCGACCGCGCACATCACCGCGTACACGTCGACGAGGGGGCGGGACACTCGGGTCCGCAGGCCGACGTACCCGGTCGGCAGTGCCCGCTCGACGACCTGCCGGGCCGTGTCCCAGTCCGCCCACGCGCCTTGGTCGCCGCTCCGTGCCCGGGTCAGTGCCATGCACAGGTGCAGATCCGCCAGCATCTCGGCGTACTCGGTGCCGCCGTCGGCGACCCGGGGTTCGATCAGCACCCGAGCCTCACCGAGGCGGGCCAGTGCCTCGTCACTACGGCCGACCGCGCGTAGGACGTGCGCGGCGTACCAGATGGCCTGGGCGATGGCGAGCGGGTTGTCGGCGTCCAGGGCGGCGCTCATGCCCCGGTCGACGGTGAGCCAGCACAGCTCCCGGTCGCCGTGCCAGGCCAGGTACGCCTGGGCGAGGTGGTACGCCTGGGCGAGTTGGGCGAGGGCGGCCCGCCGCTCGTCGCCGGTGTGCAGCCGGGCCGCCCGCTGGGTGGCGTCGAGGAGACCCGGCAGCACGAGACCGGCCTCGGTCCGCTGATGCCGGCTGGTGTGCCAGGTCTGCCAGGCGGCATCGACCGCACCGCGCAGGTAGTCGGTGCTGTCCGGCTGGCCGTCGACGGTGATGTGCCAGGCGGTGAGGGCGCGGCGGACGTCGTCGACTGCGGGGTGGCTGGGCCGCCCGTCGAGCGAGAGCGCGACGGTGGGCCCGTAGAGGTCGCCCAGGTCGTGCACGCCAAGGTGCGGGGCGATCTGCTGCGCGGCCCGTAGCGTGAGCGAGCGGCGGCCGTTCTCGATGAATTTCACCGTGGTCGGGGACAGCCCAGCGAGGCCGGCGAGACGCTCGCGGGAGAGGCCGGCGGCACGACGTAGCCGTTCGACGCGCTGGCCTGGGGTGAGGGACTGGTCGGCCATTGGGTCACCTCCGGGGCGGGTACAACGCGTACCCCTCACCGTACGCTGGCTGATGCGCCCAAGGCGATGGTCGTTCCCTTCTGAGCTAGTCAGCTAGTTGTCTTGGCGGTCTCAAATTCACTCCTACCCTGCGGCGGTGATCTACCCCGGACAGGAGCCGGTCGGCTACCAAGAGGTCGCCGAGATCCTGCGTGCCCGGATCGTGTCCGGCCAGCTCAAGCCCGGTGACCGCCTGCCGTCGGAGCGGAACCTGTCGCAGACATACGGCGTGGCACCGATGACCGCGAGGGCGGCGGTGCGGCTGCTGCGCGACGAGGGCCTTGTGGAAGTCGTCCGGGGTCGAGGTGCGGTGGTGCGAGTGCCGGCGGAGCCGGAGGTTGTGTACGTGGGGCCGGGTGTGTGGGTTGGGGCCAGGAATCCGTCGCCCGACGAGCGGCGGTTGTATCGAGTGCCGGAGGGGGTGCCTCTGGTGGTGGTGACTCACCCGGACGGGTTGCAGGACCTGTATCCGGCGGACCGGTGTCGGGTGGTCTATCGGCCCACGGAGGGGCCCGCTGCTTAACATTTCGTTAACCAGCGGGCTCTCACGTTTCATCATTTGCAAGATGCGGCCTGTAATCGCTAGCTAACTGGACGTGTCATCGGTGAGAATCCATCCGTATGAACGCCACGTGGGGAAGCAGCAGAACCGACCGCACCAACAGCCCACCGGGTACCGGCCTCCGTGCCGTCATCTGGACCGCCGCTGACGCAGAGTGGGAAAGGCATGCTGGCCGCTGCGGCGACTACTGCACCCGGATGGGCTACGAGATCGTCGCCGTCATCTCTGAGTCGACCGGAGGTCGGTGGGCAGACGTCGTCACGATCCTGATCACGGACGGACGCGCCGATGTAGTCGTCGTCGCTGACCGCGACCAGCTCCCGCGCGACCGGACGCCTCGGATCGAGGCAGTGGCGGACGAGCGTCGACGCCTGGAGCCGACGACCAAGGATGTGGTCCGACCGCGGCCCCGGCCCCAGTTCTTGCGTCGTCGCTGAACGGCAACATGGCCACCGCCTCCCTCATCCGCTCCGACGTCACCTGCGTGTAGCCGCCGGTGGTGATGGGGGAGGCGTGGCCCATCAGTTCTTGTGTGACCCGCAGGTCCCGGTACCGCTCCTGAATCATGGTCCCGAACCAGTGCCGCAACGGGTACAGGGTGCCGCCGAGGCCGGCGCGGCGCAGCTGGTAAGCGCCACCCTTGCTGATGTACTCGGCGGTGGCTGGCCGGCCGTCCGGCCGCTGAAACAGGGGGCCGGACGGCCGGGACCAGACGGTCTGCCAGATCAGCGGGTGAGTGGGGATCGCCCGCGTCCGGCCGCCCTTCCCCTTGATCGTGATGACCTCTCGGGTGACGTCCTCTCGGCGGACCTTCGCGACCTCATGAGGGCGCAGCCCGGCGAGGGCGACGAACCGGCAGCAGAGCCGCCACGGCTCTGGCAGGTCGAAGATCGCGGTGCGGACGAAGTCGTGCCCGGCCGGCCGGGGAAGGCCGTTGTGGGCGACGGGCCGCCGCAGCTCGACGGAGGGATCGAAGCTGAGCCACGGGTCGTGGCCGGAGGCGGCCCACCGGTAGAACCTCACGATGTGCTTGTAGTAGGTGCTGACGGTCTGTTCGGACCATCGGCGGTTCGCCTGGCCGGCGGCGAGCCAGGCGGCGATCTCGTCGCCTGTGGAGCCGTGGAGTCCCTCGGGGAGTTCGCGGTGGAGCCGATGGAGGAGTTTGTCGGCGTGCCGGACGGTGGTGTCGGGGGCGAACGCGCCGGCCCTCATCCAGGCGAGGTGGGCGTCGATCATGTCCAGAGGAGTGGCCATACGGGACTGTGGCATCGGGCGGGTCCTGTGCGTGATCGGCCGGTCAGGCGGGGAGGGGCCGGGGGATCATGGCCGGTCGGCGGGTATCTGCGCGTGGGGTGGCCCGGGCGGGGCGCGCGGGGGGCCGAGTGGCGGTGCGCGTCGTCCGATGGGGGGATACGGGCGCTGACCTCGTCTTTTTGGCTGACCCGCGATTCCGAAGGGTATTGCCTGCACCCGGGCATCGGCTAGCCCTCGAACCTGTGAGGCGGCTGAGTCCCGCCGGGCGCGCCGGCCGGCCCGGCGTACCGGTCCGCCCGCCTCGACCAGTCGTAGGTGGCGCGCAGCCAGGCGCGGCGGGCTGCCAGGTAGGGCGTCACCGTCGGCCCGGCGTGCGCGACCAGGGCCGCCTCCCGCACCAGGTAGCCGGCCAGCCCGTCGTTGAACCATCCGGCGGCCAGTTGGAAAGCCGCCGCCTCGTCCCGCCCGTGCTGCACGGCGAGGACGGTCACCAGGTTGTGCGGGTCGGCCACCGCGTCCCGTTCCTTGCGGTAGGAGAACAGGTCGTTGCACCAGCAGACCAGGTCGACGGCGAGGTCGTCCAGGGCGAGCAGCGCCGGATCGGCCCGCCGCGCCGGGCCGGGCGGGCGGCCGTACGCCAGGTCGGTGAGGGTGAGGCTGGGGCGTACGCCGCCGGTGTGCCGGCGCATCTGGCGGTATTCGGCCAGCCCGGGGACCCGGCGGCGCTCCCGGTTGGCGGCCTCCCACAACAGTGCCAGCAGGTACTCCCGCAACTGGCTCACCAGGCGTAGCAGCAGCGTGGGCCGGCGCTGGTCGACCACCCGTCGACACAGGTCCGCCAGCGCGACGCCGAGCGCCCCGGCCGGCGTGTCCCGGTCGCCCGGGGGGACACCGTCGCCGACCGGCCGGCTCGGCCCGCCCCAGGCCCCGGTCGTTCCGCTCCGGCCGGTCCTTGCGCCGGCTGGTCCGCTCCGGCCGGTCCCCGCGCCGGCGTCGGTCGGCCCGCCGGGCCGGTCGAGCACGTCCAGCAGTGCGGCGACCGTCGGCGCGAGGGTGGCCGGCGCGCTGCCCAGGCCGTCGTCGTCGCAGACGTCGTCCATCACGAACAGCCAGGAGAGCAGGTCGGTGAGCAGTCGTAGCCGGGTCACCGGGGCCTGCGGGCAGGCGCGTCCGGCCAGTTCGGCCGCGCCGGCCCGGTGCAGCCGGGAGGTCGCCGGTCCGACCCCGACCAGACCCTGCCCCCGGGCCCACTCCAGGCTCTCCGCCGCCACCCGGTCGGTGGCGACGTGCCGGCGGCTGACGAACGGTGGCTCGTACAGTGCCGAGACGTCGAAGCTTCGCATGGCGTCCCCAGTCGGCCGCCCCCCACGAGCGGCGTCGCCGGAGAGTACGGCAAGGAGATCGACATCAGTCGTTGCGGAGGAGTCGGGGTGACCGAATCCACCCCTGTCGCGAACAGTGACGTCCTTCACTGCGCCAGGTGATCATCCGGCCGCGCAGGGTGTCCGCCGCAGCGGGGAGCCCGCCGACACCCCGGCCCGCGCGGCGGCGTCGCGGGGGCGGTGCCGGCGACCGGGCTCACAACCCCAGCGCTGCCGTCCGCAGCCGTTCGGTCAGCGCCGGTGGGCCGTCGAGCTGGACCCGGGCCACCCGCTGCCGGCCGGACAGGAAGAGCACCAGCTCACCGGGGGGCCCGACCAGCCGTACCCGGTCACCGCCCCGGCCGGCGGTCAACTCGCCGTGGCCGGGGGCCTGCACCAGCAGGTGCGCCGGGAAGCGTCGGGCCCGGGTCCGGGTCAGCAGGGACACCGGCTTCCACAGCCGGGCGGCCAGCCCCGCCGGGACGTCCCGGGGGTGCCAACCCGGGCGGGCCCGCCGGACGTCCTCGTGGTGGATGAAGAACTCCATCGTGTTGGCCAGCTCGTCGGTCAGCGGATTGCTGACCGGGCTCCATACCGGGGGCCGGCGCACCTGGTCGACCAGTTCCGGCCAGGGGCGGGCGGCGACCCGCAGCCGCACCCGCTCGGCGTACCCGTGAAGGGGCGGCAGCATGATGCCGCCGGCGGCGTCGGGGCGGCGCTCCCGCACCACCAGGTGGGCGGCGAGGTCCCGGGCGGTCCACCCCTCATTCAGCGTGGGGGCGTCCGGGCCCACTTCCAGCATCAGGTCGGCGAGCGCCTCGCGCTCCGCTCGGGCGTACCGCGGCATGCAGCGATCGTAGGTCGGCGGGGCGCCATCGGCGCGGCGGAGACCCGCCGCGACGGGCGCGGGCGGGACGTGACGGTGGACATACGTCGCCGGGCGGCGGCGGTGGCCGGGACCGGTAAGGATAAGGGAGATAATTGCGGCTTACGGCGGGGGAGAGCGTGGCGAGCGGGACGAGTCGGGACGTGATCCGCCGGGGGTTGTGGGTCCTCGGCCGGGCGATCCGGGAACAACCGCGCATCTTCGCGGTGGCGGTCGCCGGCAGCGTGCTCTTCGGCGGGTTGGTGATCGCCAGCGCGTACGTGGTCGGCGCGGTCGTCGGCGACGTGGTGGTGCCGGCGGTCGAGGCCGGTGAGGTCGGCACCGGCACGGTGGCCCTGGCCGCCGTGGCCCTGTTCGGGATCAGCGTGCTGCGGGTGGTCGGCATCTTCGGCCGGCGGCTCGGGGCCGGCTACATGCAGTTCCGCCTCCAGGCCGCCTACCGTCGCCGGGTCACCCGCCGCTACCTCGACCTGCCGCTGGCCTGGCACCACCGCAACGCCACCGGCACGCTGCTGTCCAACGCCAACTCCGACGTCGAGGCGGCCTGGTACCCGATCGCGCCGCTGCCGTTCGCGGTCGGCACGCTGGTGATGCTGGTCGGCGCGGTCGGCTCGCTGTTCGTCACGGACTGGGCGCTCGCCCTGGTCGGGCTGGCCGTGTTCCCCGCCCTGTTCGCACTCAACGTGGTCTACTCCCGCCGGATGGCCCCCCGCCAGGCCCGCGCCCAGCGGCTGCGGGCCGAGGTCAGCGGCATCGCCCACGAGAGCTTCGACGGCGCGCTGGTGGTCAAGACCATGGGCCGCGAGGCCCAGGAGACCGCCCGGTTCGCCGGCCGGGCCCGGGAGCTGCGGGACTCGCTGATCGCGGTCGGCCGGCTACGCGGCGTCTTCGACCCGCTGCTGGAGACGCTGCCCAGCCTCGGCACCCTGGCCGTGCTGGTGGTCGGCACGGTCCGGCTGCGGCAGGGCGCGATCACCGTCACCGAACTGGTCAGCGTCGCCTTCCTGTTCACCGTGCTGGCGTTCCCGGTGCGGGCGATCGGCTGGGTGCTCGCCGAGCTGCCGCGCAGCGTGGCCGGGTGGGACCGGGTCAGCCGGGTGCTCGACGCCACCGGCGAGATGCCCTACGGCGAGGTCACCCTCGACGAGGACGCCGGCCCGGCGACCCTCGCCTTCGACGGCGTCCACTTCGGCTACGAGCCCGCCGAGGCGCACCTGCCCGGGGCCCAGGTGCTCGGCGAGGTCGCCTTCACCGTGCCCGCCGGGCGGACGGTGGCGCTGGTCGGGCCGACCGGTGCCGGCAAGTCCACCATCGCCTCGCTGGCGGTCCGGCTGGTCGACCCGGACGCCGGCACGGTCACCCTCGACGGGGTGGACGTGCGCCGGCTCACCGCCGCGTCGCTCGCCTCGACCGCCGCGCTGGTCGCCCAGGTGCCGTTCGTCTTCGACGACACCGTCCGGGCCAACATCAGCCTGGACCGGCCGGGCATCGACGACGAGGACGTCTGGGCGGCGCTGCGGCTGGCCGAGGCGGACGGTTTCGTCGCCGCCCTCCCCGACGGGCTGGACACCATGGTCGGTGAGCGGGGCACCTCGCTCTCCGGGGGGCAGCGGCAGCGGCTCACCCTGGCCCGCGCCCTGGCCGGCCGGCCCCGGCTGCTGGTGCTCGACGACGCCACCAGCGCGGTCGACCCCCGGGTCGAGGCCGCCATCCTGGCCGGGCTGCGCGCCCCGGCCCCCGGGCAGCCGGCCGCCGCGTCGATCCTGGTGGTGGCGTACCGGCGGGCCACCATCGCGCTCGCCGACGAGGTGATCTACCTGGAGCAGGGCCGGGTGCTGGCCCGGGGCACCCACGCCGAGCTGCTGGCCACCGTGCCCGGCTACGTCGACCTGGTCACCGCCTACGAGCAGGCCGAGCAGGAACGCGCGGAGAACCGGACGTACGACGAGGTCGCCCCGCTGCCGACGGGCCTGGAGATCGAGGTGGACCGGTGAGCGCGAGGAGTGCAGCGCAGCGGAGCCCCGCAGCCGCGAGCGAGAGGTCGGCACCGGTGGGCGAGGGTGGCGGGGACGAGCCGGTCGAGCGGACCGAGGGGACCTGGCAGACGTTGCGGCGGGGGTTGGCGCTCTCGCCGGAGCTGCGTACCGGGCTGGCCGGCACGTTGGCGTTGGCACTGGTCTACATGGTCGGCCGGGTGGCCGTGCCGGTGGCGGTGCAGCGCGGCATCGACCAGGGGATCGCCGTCCCCGGCGGCCCGGATCTCGGGGTGATTCTCACGGTGGTCACCGCCACGGCGGCGGTGCTGGTGCTCACCACCGTCTGCGGTTACCTGATGATGCGGCGGCTGTTCACCGTCAGCGAGACCGCGCTGGCCAACGTCCGGACGAGGGCGTTCCGGCACGTGCACGACCTGTCGATGCTGCACCAGCAGTCGGAGCGGCGCGGGTCGCTGGTCTCCCGGGTGACCAGCGACGTCGACCAGATCACCCAGTTCCTCCAGTGGGGCGGGGTCATCCTCGTCGTCAACCTGGGTCAGCTCGCGGTCACCACGGCGGTGATGCTGGCGTACTCCTGGCAGTTGACGCTGGTGGTGCTGGTCGCCTTCGCGCCGGCGGTGCTGATCATCCGGTTGTTGCAGCGCCGGTTGGCCGGGGCGTACGGGGTGGTCCGGCAGCGGACGGGCACGCTGCTCGGCACGGTCGCCGAGAGCGTGGTGGGCGCGCCGGTGATCCGGGCGTACGGCGTCTCGGGGCGCACGGCCCGGCGGTTGGACGCGGCGATCGAGGGGCAGCGGTTGGCCCAGCAGCGGGCCATCCGGATCAGCATCATGGGCAGCTCGGTGGGGGAGCTGGCGGCCGGGGTGGCGTTGGCCGGGGTGGTGGTGGTCGGGGTGTCGCTGGGGGTGGACCGGACGCTGTCGGTCGGCCAGCTCACCGCGTTCCTGTTCCTGGTCACCCTGTTCATCCAGCCGGTGCAGATCGCCACCGAGGTGCTCAACGAGGCGCAGAACGCCATCGCCGGCTGGCGGCGGGTGCTCGACGTGCTGGACATCGCGCCGGACGTCGCCGATCCGGGGGAGCAGGGCCGGGACCTGCCGGCCGGCCCGCTGGACATCCGCTTCGCCGACGTGACGTTCGCCTATCCGGGTGGGCCGCCGGTGCTGCACGGCGTCACCCTGGACATCGCGGCGAAGAGCCGGGTGGCGGTGGTCGGTGAGACCGGCAGCGGCAAGACCACCTTCGCCAAGCTGCTCACCCGGCTGATGGACCCGACGCAGGGGCGGGTGCTGCTGTCCGGGGTGCCGCTTGATGAGGTGCGGTTCGACTCGCTGCGGTCCCGGGTGGTGATGGTGCCGCAGGACGGGTTCCTGTTCGACGCCACGGTCGGGGAGAACGTCCGCTTCGCCCGTCCCGAGCTGACCGATGCGGAGTTGACGGCCGCCTTCACCGAGCTGGGTCTGGCCGACTGGCTGGACGGCCTGCCGGCCGGACTGGCCACCCCGGTGGGGGAGCGGGGGGAGGCGTTGAGTGTCGGGGAGCGGCAGCTGGTGGCGCTGGCCCGGGCGTACGTGGCCGATCCGGACCTGCTGGTGCTGGACGAGGCGACCAGCGCGGTCGATCCGGCCACCGAGGTTCGTCTGCAGCGCACCCTGGACGCGGTGACCCGGGGGCGGACGACGCTGGCCATCGCGCACCGGTTGTCCACCGCGCAGGCCGCCGACGAGGTGGTGGTGGTGGACCGGGGTCGGATCGTCCAGCGGGGTCCGCACGAGGAACTGCTGCGTGATCCGGACTCGGTGTACGCCCTGCTCTACGCGTCGTGGTTGGAGCAGACCCGCTGATCCACGGGCTGCCCAACCGTGGGAATGGCGTCCGGTGGACGTGGTCGCCGCGGTGCTCTACTCTGCGGGTTAGGTAAGGCTAACCTTTTTCGGAGGTGCCCGTGGCTCCGACCCCTGCTGAGCTGATCCGTACCCTGGTGGCCGGTCGGTTACCCGGCCTGGTGCACCTCGCCCACCGCCCCGGTCCGTTCCACGTCCGGCACGCCACCGACGAGGAGGGACGGGTGCTGCTGCTCGTCCCGGTCTTCAGCGACCTCGCCGCCGAGTTGGACCCGGCCGCCGCGCGGGAGGTGGCCGTGGTGCTCGACGTGCTCGACCTGCCCCCGGCCGCCGGTGCGCCGTCGACCGGCCGGGCCTGGGTGTCCGGCTGGGCGGTGCCGCTGACCGGCGATCCGGCCCGCCGGGCGGCCGTCGAATTCGCCGCCGTGGACCCGACCGGCGACCTGCTCGACGTCGGGAGCCGGTTCCGGCTGCACCGCTTCGAGGTGGTCGAGGCCCGGCTGGAGACCGCCGGCGCGGTGCACCGGGTCGATCCGGGCGACTACGCCGCCGCCGAACCGGACCCGCTGCACGCCGCCGAGGCCGCCCTGCTGGCCGACCTCGCCGACCACCACGGGCCGCAGGTGACGGCGTACCTGCGCCGTCGGCTCGGCCTGACCGGCGGCGAGCCCCGGGTGGTCCGACTCGACCGGTACGGACTGGTCGTGGCGCTCGGCGGTCCCGGTGACAGGCGTCGCGCCCGCCTGCCGTTCCCGCAACCGGTGACCGACCTGTCGGAGCTGTCCCGGGCGCTGCACCCGCTGCTCTGCACCCGTTCCGCCGCCCACCCCCGCACCCCCCGCCACCCCGCCAACACCCGAACCGACCGCGACTAGCCCCGCCGCAACCCGTGGCCCCCCCAGCCACGGGCTGTCGCGCGCCCCACCCCGCGCACCCCACCCGTCCCGTCCCGGTCCCACCTTGCCCCGGTCCCGTCTCGCCCCGGTCCCGTCTCGCCTCGGTGATCAAGAGGTTCGCGTCAGGGCAGGCGATCGGCATGACGCGAACCTCTTGATCACCGAGCCGGAGCAGCGGGGGGTGGAGCGGCGGGCGGTGGGGTGGCGGGGGAGTGGGGGAGGGGGGCGGTGAGGTAGCGGTGGATGGTGGGGCCGAGGGTGGCGGCCAGGGTGTCGGCGGTGGCGGAGGCGACCGGCTCCAGCCGGATGACGTAGCGCGTCATGGCCAGCCCGATCATCTGGGTGGCGACCAGCCCGCCGCGCAGCGGCAGCTCCGCCGGGTCCAGGTCGAGGTGGTCGAGCACCCGGCGCAGCACCTGGGTGGTCAGGAACTCGCGCATCAGCCGGGCCCTCCACTCGCTGTTGGTCGCCGAGCGCAGCAGCGCCACCGCCGCCCCACCGGCCGGCGAGTCCCACACCCCGAGGAACGTGCGCACGAGCCGCTCCCCGATCCCGTCCGGGTCGCCGGCCAGCACGGCGGGCAGCAGCACGGCCGGGTCGATCGGGATGTCGACGGTGGCCCGGAACAGCTCCTCCTTGCTGCCGAAGTAGTGGTGCACCAGGGCCGGATCGACCCCGGCGGCGGTGGCGATCTGCCGGATCGAGGCCGTGTCGAAGCCCCGTTCGGCGAACGCCGACCGGGCGGCGGCGAGGATCGCCTCCCGGGTGTCCTGGTTGCCGGGGCGGCGGCCGGTGCGTCGGGCCACCGGGCTCACCCGCTGCGCCGGCGCAGGGTCGCCGCCGCCAGCACCAGGGCCAGCACCGCCGCGCCGGCCACGATCGACACGTCCCGCCACATCAGGCCGGTCGGTGCGGAATGCGCGCCGACCTCCTGCAGGGCCTCCACCGCGTACGACAGGGGCAGCGCGTCGCTGACCGCCTGGAGCCAGCCGGCCATCTGGTCGCGGGGTACGAACAGCCCGCACAGCAGCAGTTGCGGGGCGACCACGACCGGCATGAACTGCACCGCCTGGAACTCGGTGCGGGCGAAGGCGCTGCAGAACAGCCCCAGCGCGACGGCCAGCACCGCGTTGACCGCGGCGATCAGCACGACCAGCCCGGCGGACCCGGCGGTGGTCAACCCGAGCAGCCGGTACGCCGCCGCGGCGGCGACTGTCGACTGCACCACCCCGGCCAGCCCGAACGCGATGCCGTAGCCGAACAGCAGGTCGAGCTTGCCCAGCGGGGTGGTGAGCAGCCGCTCCAGCGTTCCGCTGGTGCGTTCCCGCAGCATCGCGATGCTCGTCACCAGGAACATGATGATGAACGGGAAGAAGCCCAGCATCACCAGGGCCACCCGGTCGAAGGGGGACGGCGCACCGGGCGGGGCCGGCTGGTCGGCGTACATGAAGTAGACCAGGGTGAGCAGCACCGTCGGCACCACCACCAGCAGCGCCACCGTACGCCGGTCGTGCCGTAGCTGACGCAGGATGCGCCCGGTGGTGGCGGCCAGGATCGTCGGGTTCACGCCGCCTCCCCGGTGCCCGTCGGCTCCGCCCCGGCGGCCCGGATCAGCCGTAGGAACGCCTCCTCCAGGTCGTCCACCCCGGTGTCGGCGCGGACCGCGTCCGGGGTGTCGTCGGCGATCAGCCGGCCGTGGCGGATCAGCAGCAGCCGGTCGCAGCGGGCCGCCTCGTCCATCACGTGGCTGGACACCAGCAGGGTGGTGCCGGCGGCGGCCAGGGCGTGGAACCGGGCCCACAGGTCGGCCCGCAGCACCGGGTCCTGCCCGACGGTGGGCTCGTCGAGGACGACCAGTTCCGGCTCGCCGACCAGCGCGCAGGCCAGCGATGCCCGGCTGCGTTGCCCGCCGGAGAGGGTGCCGACCAGTTGGCCGGCGGCGGCGGCCAGGCCGACGTCGGTGACCGCCGCGTCGGCGTCGGCGGCGCTGCGCCCCTGCAGGGTGGCGAAGTAGCGGGCGTTCTCCCGGACGGTCAGGTCGGCGTAGACGCTGGGCGCCTGGGTCAGGTAGCCGACCCGGTGGCGCAGTTCGGCAGTGCCGGCCGGGTGGCCGAGCACGGTGACCGTGCCGGAGCTGATCGTCTGCACCCCGACGACGGCCCGCATCAGGGTGGTCTTGCCGCTGCCGCTCGGGCCGAGCAGCCCGGTGACCGTGCCGCGCGGCACCGTGCAACCGATGCCGTCCAGCACCCGTCGTCGACCCCGGTCGACGACGAGGTCGCGGACGGCGATGGCGTCGTCCATCGCACCTCCCCCAAAAACTCATCACTTGTTGAAATCAACGCTAGATGAATTACCCGTCGGCGCGCAACGGTTGACTTCGAGCGCGCTCGAACTGAGAACCTGGGGCGCGTGGACATCAGCACGCGGGAGAGAGTCCTGTCGGTCGGCGAGGCGGCGGCCCGGGTCGGCCTGACCACCTACACACTGCGCTGGTACGAGCAGGAGGGGCTGGTCGCTCCGGTCGGCCGCGACTCGGCCGGCCGCCGCCGCTACACCGAGGACGACCTGAACTGGCTGGTGCTGCTCACCCGGCTGCGCCGCACCGGGATGCCGGTGCGCGACATGCGCCGGTACGCCGAACTGGCCCGCCAGGGCGACCGGACGCGGGCCGCCCGACGGGCGCTGTTCGAGGCCCACCGGGTCCGGGTACTGGCCCGGATGGCCGAACTGGAGGAGGACCTCAAGGTGCTCAACTACAAGATCGAAACCTACCGCTGCACGGAGGAGGAACGATGATCCGTCGACGGATCGGGGCCGGCGGTCCGGAGGTCTCCGCCATCGGACTGGGCTGCATGGGCATGAGCTTCGCCTACGGCGGGCAGGACGACGCCGAGTCGACGCGTACCCTGCACCGCGCCCTCGACCTGGGCGTGAACCATCTCGACACCGCCGACATGTACGGCTTCGGCGCCAACGAGCGGCTGCTCGCCCCGGTGGTGCGGGCCCGCCGCGACGAGGTCTTCCTGGCCACCAAGTTCGGCAACCGGCCCCACGCCGACGGCTCCGGAGCGTACGTCGACAGCAGCGCCGCCTGGGCCCGCGAGGCCTGCGACGCCTCCCTCGGCCGGCTCGGCGTGGACACCGTCGACCTGTACTACCTGCACCGGCGCGACCCGGGCACCCCGATCGAGGAGACCGTCACGGCGATGGCCGAACTGGTCGGGGCGGGCAAGGTGCGCCTGCTCGGCCTGTCCGAGGTCAGCCCGGCGACGCTGCGTACGGCCCACGCGGTGCACCCGATCGCGGCCGTGCAGATGGAGTACTCCCTGTTCACCCGGGACGTCGAGGGGGAGATGCTGGACACCTGCCGGGAACTGGGGGTGGCGCTGGTGGCGTACTCGCCGGTCGGGCGGGGACTGCTCACCGGGGCGATCACCGGCCGGGACCAGCTCACCGAGGGTGACTGGCGGGCGGCGGCACCCCGCTTCGCGGCGGACAGCCTCGACGCCAACCTGCGGCTGGTGGCCGCCGTGCGGGCGGTGGCCGAGGAGATCGGCTGCACGCCGGCCCAGGCCGCCCTGGCCTGGCTGCTCGCCCAGGGCGAGGACGTGCTGCCGATCCCCGGCACCAAGCGGGTCCGCTACCTGGAGGAGAACGCCGCCGCCGCCGACCTGCGGCTCACCGCCGACCAGCAGGCACGGCTGCGGGAGGCGGTCCCCGTCGACGCGGTGGCCGGCGACCGGTATCCGGCAGCCGGGATGCGGACGGTCGGGCACTAGCCGATCGATCGACATCTTCGGACACTTGGCTTCGGACCGGGCGTCAGCCTTCGGACCGGACAGGAAGTCCGCCTTCGGGCATTGCGCCCCGATCGGACCTACGGCACGATGGCGCGGTGGATCACGCTCCGTTGCCGGAGGCCGCCTTCCTGGCCGACTGGACCGACCGGCTGCGCGCGTCCGCCGAGCACCCGGTGGTCGGGATCCTGCTGCGTGGCAGCCACGCCCGGCGGGCCGCCACCGCGTACAGCGACGTCGACCTCGACGTCCTGGTGAGCACGACCGGGCCCATCCCGGCGACACCGCCGGACGGGCCCGGTCCGGGCCGCGCGTCGACCGCGCCCGTCGCACCCGGGCAGCCCCGTGCGGCGGGCCGGTCCGCGCCGGTGGGACCGCCGGGCCGGGCGGGCGGCACACGGCGCGGCGCGGCGACCGACCCGGTGGACCCACCGGGCGGGTCCGCGCGTGGCCGGTGGCCGACCGGCACGCCGTACGACGCCCGCCGGGCCTACCTCGCCGAGGTCGACGGGCGGATCGTGCACGTGTCGGTGGCCGCCCGGGACGTCCGCACCTGGGTCGACCGGCTCGGTGAACCCGCCGACTGGGCGTTCGGGCTGCCGGTGACCACCCCCACCCGGCTGCTCTGGGCCGACCCGACCTGGCGTCGCCGCATCGACCTGCCGGTGCTCTGCCAGCCCGCCGACCAGCCCCGCCTGGAGGAGCTGGTGGCCACCCTCGGCAAGGTGGCCGGGGCGCTGGCTGCCGACGACCCGCCCGGCGTCCGGCTGGCCGCCGCCGACCTGGCCCGGCTCTGCCCGTCCGTGCTGCGCCCGGCCAACCCGGGGGTACGGGTGGCGTCCCGCCGGGCCGCCTTCGCCGCCGCCCTGGACCTGCCGGTCGCACCGCCCGGCTACCGCGACGACATGCTGCTCTGCCTGGGGGCACGCCCCGGCGGCACCGTCGAGGTCGGTGTCGCCGCCGCCCGCCTGGTCAGCGGGGTGCTCCCGCTGGTGCGCCCGTACGCCGAACGGGTCGCCGAGACCGCCGGCCCGGACCTCGCCCGTGCCCTGTGCGACGGCCGGCTGGAGCGGTACGTCGCCCAGCTGTCCCGGGTGGTCGGGGACGGCCCGCAGGTGCCCGCGCCGCGTGCGGGACAATCGGTAACTGTGCCCGTACCTGACTCTTCCCCCCGCGACGGCGGACCCGGTGGCGCGGTCCGCCCCTCCCGTCTCGACCCGGCCGTCGCCGCCCGGCTGCGCCGCACCCCGGACGGCCTGGTCGCCGCGGTCGTGCGCCAGCACGACACCGGCGAGGTGCTGATGGTCGCCTGGATGGACGACGAGGCGCTGCACCGCACCCTCACCACCGGCCGGGCCACCTACTGGTCGCGCAGCCGGCAGGAGTACTGGGTCAAGGGCGCCACCTCCGGCCACCACCAGTACGTCCGCTCGGTGGCGCTGGACTGCGACGGCGACGCGCTGCTGGTCGGCGTGGACCAGGTCGGCGCGGCCTGCCACACCGGCGAGCGCACCTGCTTCTTCACCGAACTCCCGGTGGTGCAGGGGGTCCGACCGTGACCGACGGAGCGCTCAGCCCGGACCTGGCGGGCTTCGTCGAGGCGGCGGCCCGGTGGCGGGTGGTGCCGGTGACCCGGCGGTTGCTGGCCGACGCGGAGACCCCGGTGGGGGTCTACCGCAAGCTGGCCGGTGGGCCGGGCACCTTCCTGCTGGAGTCCGCCGAGCAGGGCGTCGGCTCGGCCGGCATGGCCTGGTCGCGCTACTCGTTCATCGGGGTGCGCAGCAGCGCCACTTTGGTCGAACGGGACGGCGTCGCGCAGTGGACCGGCACCCCGCCGGCCGGCGTACCGGTCTCCGGCGACCCGGTGCACGTGCTGCGGGAGACCGTCGCGGCGCTCGCCGGTGGGACGCCCGACCCGGCCGCCGGCCTGCCGCCGCTGACCGGCGGCATGGTGGGCTACCTGGGGTACGACCTGATCCGCCGGTTCGAGCGGCTGCCCGAGCTGACCGAGGACGACCTCGGCCTGCCGGAGCTGGGCATGATGCTCGCCACCGACCTGGTGGTGCTGGACCA